>JAHFIW010000044.1 GCA_023246195.1 bacterium | reverse complement strand
CAGCTTGGTCGGATTTGCCAGCATGGCGATGCTTCTCGTCCTGCCTTTCGGCGTGTACGGATCCATCGGCAATTTGAACAGCCTCAAAAACCAAGTGATGGGCGAGGGTATCAGCGCGGTGGGATTCCTCAAGACTGGCGGCGCTGCAGCGCAAAATCGCGACTTCGCCTCGGCGAGCAGGGATTTCGCGCAAGCAGACGAGAACTTCGGCAATGCCGAACGCCAACTCGGCGGTTTGGCCACCATGCTCAACGCCGCACCGACGCTGCTCCCCGGCACGATGCTCTCCACTGCCGCGCCGCTCCTCAACGCCGGCCGTGAAATCGCCCAGGGCGGCGAGCGTCTTTCCAGCGGAATGCAAGCTGCCAACGACGTTGCCTCGCCGACGGAAAAACTCAATGCGCTCAGGACCTACTTGGCCGAGGCGCTTCCGCATCTTGAACGCGCCAGCAGCGCGCTCGCCCTCGTTTCTGCCGATGCCGTTCCGGCCAAGTATCGCGGCGCGGTCACCGATGCGCAGCGTGACGTGCCCAAGCTGACCAACGCCGTCCGCAAAGCCAGCGCCGTCGCCGACGTGATGGGCGCCATCCTCGGACAGGCCGAAGCCAAACGCTACCTGGTGATTTTTCAAAACAATGCCGAGATGCGTCCGACCGGCGGATTCATGGGGAGCTTCGCTCTCGTCGACGTCAGCAAGGGCAAGGTGACCAACATGGCGATTCCCGGCGGCGGCACTTACGACCTCAAGGGCAGCCTGACCGAACACATTGCCTCACCGCAGCCGCTGCATCTCGTCAACCCGCTCTGGCAGTTCCAGGACGCCAACTGGTATCCCGACTTCCCTACCAGCGCGAAGCAGATTACCTGGTTCTACGACAAGTCCGGCGGACCAACCACTGACGGCGTCATCGCCATCAATGCCTCGCTGATGGAAGAACTTCTCGCCGTCACCGGCCCGATCGACATGCCGGAGTACGGCAAGACCATCTCCAGCAAAAACTTTCAAGAAGAGACGCAGAAGGCCGTCGAGGTCGAATACGACAAGACCGCCAACAAGCCCAAGCAGTTCATCGCCGACCTCGCGCCGAAAGTGCTGGAAAAACTGATGCATGCGGACAACGACCAGATGGTGTCGCTCGCCGCCGTCATGGACGAGGCGCTTTCGAAGCGCGACGTGCAGATGTGGCTCAAGGACGGCGACACCGAACAGCGCATCACCGCCCTGGGCTGGAGCGGAGCGATCAAGAAGACCGATGGCGACTACCTGTACATGGTGCACACCAACATCGCCGGACAGAAGACCGACCTCATGATGCGAGACGACGTGCAGCACTCGGTGAAGATCCTTCCCGACGGCACCGGCATCGTCACGCTGACGCTCACGCGCACGCACGAAGGGCAGAAGGGCGCGCAATTCAGCGGCGTCCGCAACGTCGACTATGTCCGCTTCTACGTCCCGCAAGGAAGCACGCTGGTGGAGGCGCACGGCTTCTCCGCTCCCGACCCCAAGCTGTTCAAGATGGGCGACGGCAGCGAGGGCGCAGACGCGGCGGTCGCCACGGAAGAGCAGAACACCAAGATCGACCGCGATTCCGGAACGCGCATCAACGACGAAGGCGACAAGACGGTCTTCGGCAACTGGATGCAGACCGATCCGGGCAGCAGCACGGTAGTCACGCTGGTCTACCAGCTGCCGCCCTCGACCATCACGCTGACGCATCCGCCGGACGGCAAGCTGGCCGCATTCTACGGAAAGATCGCCGGCAACGTGCGCGACCGCATGGACTACTCGTTGCTGGTGCAGAAACAGTCGGGCACCACGCCCATGCACTTCTCGTCGAGCATCGACTTTCCGCGCGGCTTCACGCCCAGCTGGCAGTCGCCGCAACGCACGGCAGACGACAGGGGCAGATGGTCGGTTGACGCAAAAATCGATCGCGACGCCTTCTTCGGCAGCGTCGCCGAAGGACAGTAACGACCGCTTGCTCGCACCAACATCACCACGCACATTATGCCGCCACGCACACCTCCAAAAAAAAATCCGCCTCCCGGCATGCCCGATGATCGTCGAAATCCCAAACCGGATGAAGCCGAACATGCACGGAACATGGAAGCCGATCTGCACAGCATCTATGACGAGACGGGCGTCGCCAAACCGGACATGACCAGACTGGTGCAGGTCCGCCACTCCGCGCTCAAGAAGTTCCTGGTAGGACTGACGGTGTTCTTCGCGGTCCTCGCGACCGTGTCGTGGGCAGGAGTGTTCTTCTTCTCGCCGAGCGCTACCAAATTCGGCGGCGAGAGCGTGAGCGTGGACATCGAAGGACCGGGCGAAATAAAAAGTGGCGAGATGGTGACCTATGCCATCCACTACAAGAATGCCGAACGCGTGGCGCTCGGTACCGCATCGCTCGAATTTCGCCTTCCCGAGGAATTCAAACTGCAATCTGCGGACCCTGCCGGCGACGGCAACACCTGGAAGATCGGGTCGATCGCCCCAGGAAAGGACGGGCTTATCACCGTGAAGGGCATAGTCCTCGCGCCGATGCAAAAAGAGCTGACGCTCCAGGCCATCCTCACCTACCGTCCCGCCGACTTCAATTCCGAGTTCCAAAAAGTCTCGACCAAGGGCATGACCGTCACCGACTCCGTGCTCGACTTCCAGGTGAGCGGACCGCCGAAAGTGCTGCCTGGCGACAAAGTCACCGTCACTTATACTTACAAGAACAACGCCGATTCCGACTTTGCGCACCTGAAGGTACGCGCCGAATATCCGCCGAACTTCATCCCCGAAAAAACGACGCCGCCGTCATCCGACACCGATCTCAAGGAATGGGACATCGCCGCACTCAAAGCCGGCGAAAGCGGGACCATCAGCGTCGACGGCTCATTCGCTTCTGATGCCGAAGGGGCAATCGACCTGAAGGGCAGTATCGGCTTCTTGGACAAGGACGAGGTCTTTCAGCTGCAGAAGGAAGGCACGTTCTCCACCGACGTCATCAAGGGCGACCTGGTCACGGCGCTGATTCTCAACGGCAAGAACACTGACCAGCCCGTACGCTTCGGCGACACGCTTCGCTACGCCATCAGCTACAAGAACACCGGCACTGCCGTGCTAGGCGACGTGCAGCTCACCGCCGTCTTCGATACGCTTCCGACAGGCGGCCTGCTCCAATGGAAGCAGCTCGTCGACAAGGCCGGCGGCGTCCGTGACGGCAACCAGATCACCTGGAGCAAAAAACAAATTCCCTCGCTCGGGCGGATTAATCCCGGTGACGAAGGTACGCTCGACTTCGAAATCCCCTTTGCCGCGCAGCCTCTGCCCGGGGTAAAGGACGGCGTGTTCCAGGTGTCGGCCTCGGTCCAAGCGGCCATCAACACCATCGATGAGACTGCCGCCAATCGCGTAGCCAAATCCACGCCGGTCGTCGCCAAGGCCGTCAGCGACACGACGCTTGCCGCCGAGATCCGCTACTTCAACGCGGATGGAATTCCCGTCGGGAACGGTCCGCTGCCGCCGAAGGTCGGAGAAGCAACCACCTACCGTGCAGTCATGACCGTCGCCAACTCGCTGCACGAACTGCAGGACCTCAAACTGACTGCCAAGCTGCCGTCCAACGTCCGCTTCACGGGCATCTCCAACGTGGATGCCGGCGACCTGCGCTTCGATGCCGCCAACGGCAAGATGATCTGGACGCTCAACTGGATGCCCACCAACATCAAGACGCTCAATATCAGCTTCGATGTCGCCATCACGCCCACGGAGGACGAGAAGGGCAAGTTCCCTACGGTCATCGACGGCGTCATCTTCGAAGCTGCCGATAAGAGCAACGGGTTCCCGATGCTGCTCTCCGCTTCGCCCCTGTCTACTTCCACCGAGAATGATTCTCAGGCTGCGGGAAAGGGACGGGTACAGTAAGTGAGGCGTTTGCGCCGTACGGGCCGCATTTTGGGAGTCTGCGGGTACCGAGAAGCGCGTCTGTCCGGCTCACTCATCGACTCGCAAAAAGACCGGCCTCTTCGGAGAGCCGGTCTTTTCTTTATTGCCGAGGTTATTGCGGAGAGATTTCGCCGAGTTCCTTGATAATCGCCTCCTTCAATGCATGGATTCCATCGCCCGTCTTCGATAAGACTCGATATTCGGGAATGCAGTCTTCCGCAACTTCGAGCTTCCCCTTCTTACGGCGGGCATCGATGGTATCGGCTTTGTTGCGGATGAGCCAGCGTGGGATGTCGTCGGCTCCGAGTTGTTTGAGGATGTCGTCGACCACCGTGATCTTTTCCTCCAAACGCGGGTCGCCTTCGTCTACCACGTGCAGGAGAAGGTCGGCCTGCACCGTTTCTTCCAGCGTGGAACGGAAGGCCGAAATCAACTGCGGCGGAAGGTCCTGG
>JAHFIW010000043.1 GCA_023246195.1 bacterium | reverse complement strand
GTCGAACGGGTGAATGTCAGACTGGCAAGTTTTGAGGAGGACCTGGCATTCATCGCCGCAACCGTGGCTGAGGTAAGTGCCGAGAATTTCAAGAACGTGAACTGAAGAAAGGGGACACTTGTCTTCTTTTTTTTTGCGTAAAATCAAAACCGCCTCGTCATATGCGAGGCGGTTTTCCATTTAGGCGAATGTGAGAACGCGGGAAATCTCATTACACGGTTCGGAGCGTTCCGCCCTGGCAACGCTCACTCGGAGGGAGCTCCATAGATTCATGATGATGAATTCTCGCGTTCGTCGGCGACGGTGCCTGCGAGCCCGATCCTTGTCTTCGTCGCCGTCGTGATGCTGCTCCTCACCGTCATCACCGTCTCGGCTGATGAAGCTGACCGTAAAAAGTGCAGCCGAGACCGCCCCGAGAGTCTCCCGGCTTGCGGGGTTGTCGATGGTAACGGCTTTCTTTACTTGGTCTGCGGCCGTCCCAAGATAGCCTCCGCGCCCATGCGCGGCGGATAAGACGTCGGCGTTGACCGAGTGGACGGCGCTTCTGTACAAGTGCACCAGCTGCTCCCGGAACACGACCACAAGCTGGAGCAGGTACAGGAGCACCAAAGCCCATTTTGTGTATTTGTGCATATTCGGGTCCTCCGCTTTCATCGTAACGCCGAATCGACACCGTCGGCAACTGCTTGTCAAGTATTCCGAAATTCGGCCGTAAAGACGGGGGAGGTCCGTTCATGCTATAATTATTTCCTTGCAGAAATATGCTTACTTTGGAGCTCAAATCCATCACTAAACGGTTCGGGTCGACGTCAGCCGTCGATAACTTGTCGCTCTCGCTGAAGGCTGGCGAGATGTACGGACTGATTGGGCCGAACGGATCCGGAAAAACGACCACGTTGAAGGTGATTGCCGGCATTTACCGGCAGACCAGCGGTGATGTGCTGGTGCAGGGGCTGGACACGCTTGCTTCTCCCACTAAAGCGAAGCAGAAGCTTGGCTACGTTCCCGACGATCCGGTCGCTTACGAGCTGCTCTCTGGCCGCGAGTTTTTGCATTTCACTGGCGAACTGTATGGCGTGCCTCGCGAAGAGCGCGAGGGCCGCATCTCGCGGTTACTGGCGGCCTATCACCTTCAAGGCGTGGCCGACGGACTATTCGCGCATTATTCGCGTGGGACCAAACAGAAGATGTCGATGGTCGCGGCGATGCTGCATCAGCCGTCGTTGCTTCTGGTGGACGAGCCGATGATCGGTCTTGATCCGGAATCAATCATGATCACCAAGAAGCTGCTGACCGATTTCGTCGTCGGCGGCGGGACCGTCCTGCTTTCCACGCACACGCTTTCCATTGCCGATGAGATCTGCGACCGTTTCGGCATCATCAAGAATGGCAGGCTCATTGCCGAAGGCACGCATGCGGAGCTTTCCGCCAAGTCCGATCGGCTCGGCACTCTCGAGGACGTCTTCTTGGCGCTGACTTCCGGCGTATGAGCGCCGTCTACGTCCTCATCGCCAACCGGCTGCGCATGGTCGCGACGGCGGCACGTCGTTCGCGTTGGGCGCAGCGCCTCGTTGCCGCCTGCTTCCTGGCCATCGGTGTCGCATTGCTGTTCGGCGCATACCTGTTCTTCCGTCGGGCCTTCCTCTTCATCCTGTCCGACCCCATCTCCGGCGCGCTGGTGCTGCGCTACGTGCTCGATGCCGCCTTTGCTTTTACTTACTTCCTTGGCATTTCGAGCGTCATCGCCACCTCGAGCGCGCTGCTCTTCGGTGCGGATGACCTCAACTGGCTGGTGCCAAAGCCCGTTACCTCAGCATCTCTTTTCGCCTACCGTTTCGCAGCCGCGATCGCGGCGTCGTCGTGGCCAGTGCTGCTGATCGCGCTCCCTGCCATTGCCGCGTTAGGTGTCACTTTCGGAGCTTCGCCATTGTTCGTCGTGGTCGGCTTGGCAGTGATGCTGCTTTTTGTCTTTTCGGTGACGGTAGCGGGAGGACTGCTGTCGTTTTTCCTTGCTTGGGCCTTCCGTCCATTACCGCTGGCGTTTCGCAAATTCCTCGACCTGGCCGCTTTTTTAGGCTTTGGGGCGTTGTTGGTGCGTCGCGTCGTGCCTCAGGGCATCTTTGAGGCGTTTAACGTCAGTACTCCCGCGCAGGTAGCCGCAGCTGCCGTAAGGGTACATGGCATCTTTGCGCCGCTTCCCAGCCATCCGTTTGCCGCGTCGGTTTTGTCGCTGGTGCCGTCAGGGGTGGACGGATCGCTGCCGCAGTTGTTGTCATATGCGGGAATCACTCTCGTGGTCGGTTTCGCACTGCTGATGGCAGTGGCGTCGGTTGCCTACGTGCGCTTATGGCAACGGTATGGCGAGACCGGTCTCACTGCCAGCATCTCGGACAGGCCGGCGCACATCGGTTCACGCCGGTCCTTCCCCCGCGCTTTTCGCTGGGGACACTCGTTCCTTTTTGAGAAGGATCTGCTGCTGTTCGCGCGCGACGGCGCCGCGATGTCGCATGCCGGTTTCCTGGTGCTCTTGCTCGGCATGTACCTGTTGATCGTGCGCGCAGTCACTCATGCCTATGCGGGCAAGGCTTCGGAACAGTTTTTTGCCTATGCCGTCACCTTCGCTTTCGCGGCAATCGGCTACTTCGTACTGACGTTGACGCTGCGCTTCGTGTTTCCCGCACTGTCACTCGAAGGCAGGGGAGCGTGGCTTGAATGGGCCAGTCCGGTTCACGTGCACGAAATCTTCTCGTGGAAGATATTCTTCTGGTCCTCGCTGTTCACGGCGGTGATGGAGTCCGCGGCGGCAATTGTCGTCCTGCTGTTCGGTTTGCCGACGGGCTTGGGACTTGCCTTCGCCTACGCGACGTTTCTCACGGTGCTGTCACTCGTGACCTTTGGCATGTC
Source organism: bacterium (assembly GCA_023246195.1). Classification (GTDB taxonomy): domain Bacteria; phylum Patescibacteriota; class Patescibacteriia; order SG8-24; family SG8-24; genus JAHFIW01. The sequence continues at coordinate 1,625 of JAHFIW010000043.1, read as the reverse complement.
GGCAGGATCGGTCGCCCCCGACTTCCGGGCAAGGGATGCTGATGAGGTCGCCACCTCTCCAATGGGGCTTGTCACCACCGTCGGCGGCGGCTTTTATCTGCTGATCATGGCGCGATACATGCTTGGAATGGTATCTTCCTCGTTCTCTGGACAGCCGTTCGACGTGTTGGCCCTCGTGGGCATGACTGTCGTCTCGCTCACCGTGGTGGCATCGTCATGGGCCATGGCCCTGCATTTCGTCGATAAGATGGAAGTCGTCTGACCTTTTTCGCAATAACAAGGAGTCATCGCGCTCCATGGTTGACATTTCAATGAAAATGGGGTAAGCCTCAAGCACCCGACAACAGTGGAGGATGTTCATGAAAACAACCGTATCGCTTCGTTTTTTTGCCCTTTCTCAGGTCTTCTACGAGACGGGCCGCTATCTGCATGACGCGCTCAATCGTCGGATTCGCGGACCGAAGAAGACGTTCGGCGTCACTGCCGTCGACGGCACGTCGTTCGGCAATGGGGAGGTGGTGCAGGGACATGCGCTGTCCGACCTCCTGCCTTCGTGTCGGGAGCTGCTGACGAACAGCGTCCTCGGCGGCCACGTCAATCCGCATTTGTTCTGCGGAGTCAGCAGCGACAACTACCCCCTGCTGGACGACGACAGCGCCGTCGCCGACGACGTGCGGCTGCTGAACACCGCAACGTTGTACCTTCTGAACGTCATCGACATGGGCGTCAAGCGCAGCGGTTACCTGCCGTCCTTCGCCCTCGCGCAACTCGGGCATATGCTGAAGTGCCGGGATTGCGCCAGTGCGGTTCTCAAGCACATCCGTGAGGGCCTGCAGACGCGCAACGTCATTAGGGACCTGTTGGTTCACGGCGGCATCGTTTCTCGCAAGTCGATCGTGTCACGCTAAGTGCCACACCCCCCGATTCGTCGGGGGATTTTTTATTGCGGAATGCCTCTGGTAAAACGCCGGTTTTTTTGCTATAATTGAAAAAGAATATGAGTCATAAGAAGTTTCAAGTCTATTTCTTCCTGGCCCTGCTGCTGTCCAGCATGCTTTTGACGCTGGCGGTCTTTCAGTCGTATTTGACCATGTTGGCCTTCGGCGGCGTTTTTGCCATTTCGGCACGTCCGTTGTTCCTGAGGATCCGGCGCTCGTTCAAGTCCGATACGGCCTCGGCATTTCTCACCATTACCGTGGTGGCCAGCGGCATCATTTTGCCGACAACGCTCTTCGTGGCCCAGCTGATGACTGAATTGCGCCAGCTGTTCTCGAATATCAGCGGTTACTTGGACTACCAGTCGTTGAGCGGATTGCTCAACCGCTATGTGCCGTTGCAATTTCACAGTCAGGTGCCTGCCATGATGGAAGAAGGCGCCCGTCTCGTCAGCGGGTTTGCCCAAGCGCTTTCCGACAATCTGCTGGCGATCTTTTCCAACCTGTTCGGCATGATGTTCGGGTTCCTGATCATCATGATTTCGGCGTATTATTTGCTCAAGGACGGCGCCAAGGTCAAGAGGGAAATGCTGGCATTGTCACCGCTGACGACGCGCACGACGAGCAGGTGTTCCAGCGGGTGGTTACGGCCGTGCGTGCGGTCTTCGTGGGAACGCTCATCGTCGGCGT
>JAHFIW010000027.1 GCA_023246195.1 bacterium | reverse complement strand
TGCGCGAATGGTCTTCGGCAAAACGCGCGTGCGCGTCACCGACGGCGCGGAGCAGCTTGGCGTCGATGTCCGCGAGTCCGCCGAACGGATCGACAAGCGAGCCGTCCGCCGGACGCCAGGCGATGGCATTCACCGTAAAGTCGCGCCGTTCCAAATCACGCTCGATCGGCAACTCGGGATCGGACTGCACCGCGAAGTCGCGATAACCGCCGCTCATGCCCGCGCGTTCGGTGCGAGGCCAGGCGATATCCACGTCACCGTGCGCGCCCGCCAAACGGAACTTGAGCACGCCGAACGACTTGCCGACCATGCTCACGGCACCGCGGTCGGCCAGCGCATCCGACAGCTCGTCCAACGATGCGCCGCGCACCACCACGTCCAAATCCCGAATGTCTCCACTGCCGATGATCGCATCGCGCACCGCGCCACCGACCAAAAAAACCTCGGCTCCGGCGATGCCGCCGACGATCTCGAGCACGGTCGCAAAACGACCGTCTTTGGCTATGGCCTGAAGGCGCTGAAGTGCCGCATCCGAAATTCGGGAAACGCGAGATGACTCCATAAGAGGTTCCTGTCCAGCATGACAAAAAAAGCCCGTCCACACAACGGATGCGAGCATCCGGCCAATCTGCTATCATTGACGCATATCCCTATGCGCATCATAAAATCAAACGGAAAACAGGTCGTCTTCCAACCGGAGAAGATCATGCAGACGCTCAAACGCATCGGCGCCAAGGACGAGCTCATCGCCCATGTCGTGCAAAAGGTCACCGCCGACATCAAGGACGGCATGACCACCAAAGAAGTCTACGCGACCATACGCAAGGAACTGCACAAGGAAAACAAGTGCATCGCCCATCGCTACAATCTCCGCTCCGGGCTGCTGCGGCTCGGCCCTGCGGGCTTCAAGTTCGAAAAATACGTCGCCTCGATTCTCAAAGCCTACGAGTACGAAGCCGAGGTCCCCAAGGATGACCTGGTCGGCCTTTGCGTGCGCCACGAAATCGACATCGTCGCCAAGACCAAGAGCCGTACCATCATGATCGAAGCCAAGTTTCGCAACCGCTTCGACGATACCGTCACGCTCAAGGACGCCATGTCCACTTGGGCCCGCCTCATTGACCTGCGCGAAGGCTCAAAGGTGAATCCCAAAACGCCGTTCTTCCACGAGGGCTGGATCGTCACCAACGGACGGTTCTCCGAAAGCGCGCACCAGTTCGGCACCTGCAAGGGCATGAAGCTGATCGGCTGGAACGAGCCGGCAGAATCGCTGGCGCGCATGGTGGACCATGCCGCCCTGTATCCCATCACCGTCATGGAGCACATGAAGGACTGGGAAATGGAGAGGCTCTCCAAAAAGAACATCATGCTCTGCCGAGAAATGGCCACCAAACGTCCGGCCGCACTGTCAGAAAGCACCGGCATTCCGCTGGCCCGCGTGCAAAGCCTGATAGATACCTGCAAGGAAATCGTGGCGGGGTAAAAACTTCACGTTTTTTCAAAAAAAACCCCGCGTAAGCGGGAAGAGATTTTACTGCGCGGATTCGTTTTTGACGATCGAAGACCGCCTGACGTGATGAAACAGGGCAGCGATCCATGCCAAGGCGGCCAAGAGCAGCAGCCACGGACCGGTCCCGAGACAGGCAATCGCCGTGACGAAGACGGCGGTCTGCAGCAACGTGCTTGCCCAAGCCGTTTTGCGCGACACTCCGAATCGAGGAGCGACGATCGCGTTGGACGCGGCGTTCATCGCGAGTCCGACCAGAATCAGCAGAAAGGCGATGGCCGGCGCCGACGAGGCGAACAAGCCTGTCATCGCGACGATACCGAGAATCACCGTAACGGCAATCAGCATCAAGGACGAAATGCCGAGACCAGTCACCCGCTGATCGCCTGCCGCCTTGTCACCGGGTCCGCGGCTGAGCACCATCCCGTAGAACGACATCGATGCCGCGCCTGCCGCCGCAAGGAAAAGACCGAAACAGTTGGGCGTTGTCAGAAACCCCACGGACCAGACGGAAGCCGCCAAGAACGTGGTGAGCGCGTACAGCGACCACGCCGATGCCTGCGACGGACCCGACTTGCTGAAGCCTCCCATTCGAGTAGCCATGCCGAACCTCCTGCGTCGCATTTGTGAAGCGACGCCTCAAACTGTCACATGCGCAGGCAGAAAAGTCAATAATAATGGCGTCACCATTGACTTTTTTGGCGATGTACCCTATCAATATGACGATGCGGCCCAATAGCCGCCTGTTCATTAGGAAAAAACTTCCGGAAAGGCAGTCATGTCCGCAAATCAAAACGCGCTGCGCGAATATCTTCTCACCCACGCGGTGAGCGAGCGTGCGGCGCAACTGGCGCTCGTTACGCTCGCTCCCTTCGAGCATATCAATGACAGACGCGGCTATCCGCTCGTTCGCTCTTCGGACTTCGATGTCGGCGAGCTGGCACGCGCCATGTGGACGGCGTTCGGCCAACCCGTGCGCCGCTGCTCGTTCCTCCCCGCCAAAGTGCCGCTCCGTGAGCCGCCTTGGCCCAAAGGATCCGTCCTTCTCGAAGGTCTCGTCGAGACGACGTACGCGAAGGCCTGGTGGTGGAGGAAACCGCCCGTCGACGGCTCCTTTGAGCGGGCCTTCGATCTTTCATGCGGCAACCGCCTGCGAAAGGCGCTCGACGTCACGCTGGCCAAGACCGACCTGCCCGCGAGCTGGCCCGCCGCATATCCCGCACAGATGCTGCTCTCGGTGCTGCGCATGCGCGTCGCGCTCTGCGCGCTGGATCGCGCCGAAGCCAAAAACCTGGAGCCGCTCTCCGACGTGCTGCTGCGCGGCATTCCCATGGCCGAAGATGACCGCAAGAGCAACTGCTGGTGCGTGCTGGTCGGATAATCGTCACGAAAAAAGCAAAGCCCCCGCTGCGCGCGGAGGCTTTTTTCTTTTCTACAGGTCGTGCTTCATCTTGTCACGCTTGGTCTTGAGGTAGCCGCGATTGTATTTTCCCGGCTTGACGCGCAACGGCATTTTTCCGGTGACCTTCGTCCCCTCTTTCTTGAGACCGGACATCTTGAGCGGATTGTTGGTCATGAGACGAATCGATTCCACGCCGAGCTTCTTCAAAATCACCGCGGCACTGCGGTATTCACGCGTGTCGTCTGACAGGCCAAGCTTGCGGTTGGCTTCGACGGTATCAAAACCGTGATCCTGCAGATGGTAGGCGCGAATCTTGCTGAAAATGCCGATGCCGCGTCCTTCCTGGCGCAAATAAATCAGCGCGCCCCTGCCACGCTTGTGGATGATACGCATGGCCAAATGCAGCTGGTCATCGCAATCGCACTTAAGCGAGCCGAACACCTCGCTGGTGAGGCATTCGGACTGCACGCGCACCGGCAAATTTCTGGCGCCGGCGATGTCGCCCATGGTCAGGATCAGATGCGTTTCGCCGTCATTCTTCGCCGCACCATCGTAAAAAGCAATGATCTTCCAAATGCCTTCATGCGTGGGAAGCGTCGCCGCTTCGGTGCACACCAGATGAGTTTTCCTCAGGGAAGTCCTTTTCATGCGCAAAGAATACCGACATTCCGAACTTTGCGAAAGTCGCCCACGTGCTATAGTCATTTTCGTATGCGTATCGGTCTCGACTTCGACGGCGTCATCTCGGATTGCGGCACGCTCAAAAGCGTCGCGGCGAAGACGATGTTCGGCGTCGACATTCCGCCTTCGGAATTCAAAAAGGAACTCGTCGTCAACCGGGGACTTTTGACGATGCCGCAATATCGGGAACTGCAGAATGCCGTCTATGGCACCTGGGAATACGGCAAGCAGATGCAACCGGTGCCGGGAGTGACTGAGGCGATTTCCTTCTTACGTGCCGGCGGACATGCCCTGCGAGTACTGACATCCCGCGATGGCGAAATGCTGAGGATCGCGCGCGAATGGACGATTGACCGAGGCATCGCCCTCGACCCTCTCGACTTTCAAGGCATCGGCCACGGCAAAAGCAAAGCCGACGCCGCCGTCGGCCTCGACATCTTCATCGATGACGACCTCGACAAACTGAAACTGCTGGTCGGCGTGGTCCCTCACCTCTTCCTGTTCTCGTGGGGATATAATGACCGCGTCAACGAAGGAAACGTCGCGCGTCGCGTGGCCTCGTGGAGGGAATTCATCGAGCGCATCAGCGAGATCGCCAAAGCGCGCTGACCGAAGACGGCACGGAACGTTCCGGACCGTTTTTTTGATTGACATCCGAAAATCGCTGCCGTACATTCAGCGTCCGGACGCATCCAGCGACCGGACGTCCCTTCACAAGGAGCAGCAACGTGAAAAAGAAGACCAAGCCGCCCAAGGTGGGTCCGAAAGAACACGAGAACGAGGAGGCCGTCGACGAATTCGAGCGACGCTGGATCGTCCTGTCGCTCGATCCGGACATCGCCCGATATCCCTCCAAGGAAATCGAGCAAGGCTACTTCGACGGACAGGCCGACATGCGCGTACGCATCACCGACGGCAGCACTGCCGTCATCACGCGCAAGACCGGCAAGGGCCGGGTGCGCACCGAACGCAATCGCGGCGTCAGCCTGGGTACCGGCAGGTTCCTGCTCGACTCCACCGGCCACCGGCTGGAAAAGCGGCGCCACCTGCGCGACGGCTGGGAGATCGACTACTTCCACGGACCGCTCAGCGGACTGGTCCTCGCGGAAATCGAAAAGCCGACCGTGGCAGAGCTGGACAAGGTGCGACTGCCGATCTGGATCCATTCGGCCATCGAGGTCACCGGCTCGCTCACCAACCGCATGCTGGCGCGCATCGCCTACGATCTTCGCGGCGAAACGCCTACCGGCCCGGTACGCGACCTCATCGTGAAGGACGTGCCGAAAATCGTGCTTACCGGCGGTCCCTGCTCGGGAAAAAGCTCGGTCATGACCGCGTTGCGCACGGAGTTCGGCGACCTGCTGCACTGCGTGCCCGAAGTGGCCACCATCGTCATCGAGCAGGTCGGCGTCAAGCCGCCCGTCGACGACAGGATGGGCATGAAGTCCTTTCAGCGCACCATCTACCGCGTACAGCTGGGATTCGAGAGAGGCTCGAACCAGCAGGCATTGCGAGACGGGCGAAGCGCCCTGCTGCTGGACCGCGGAACGGTCGATGGCGCCGCCTACATGAAAAACGGCACCCGCGACATGGAGCAGATCTTCCGCACGAACATCCAAGACGAGTACGACCGCTATCATGGCATCATCTGCCTGGACGTGCCGCCGCAAGACATTTACGAAGCCAACAAATCCGGCAACCCTGCCCGCTACGAAAACTACGACCAGGCCGCCGCAATCGGACACCGACTGCGCGAGGTCTGGAGCGGCCATCCCCGTTTCCGATTCATCGGCAACGGCTCCTCGTGGGAAGATAAGCTGCAGAAAGTACGTCACCAGATCAAAGAACTGCTCAAAAGCGCCTGAGCGGCAAGTCCGACTTCACGTCGGACTTTTTTTAAAAGAAAAAACCGACTCAAGCGAGTCGGTTTGCCGCGCATTGCGGCGCTCAGGATCCTTGCGGCCGTTCCTCGACGTTCACGATCGAGCCGGCGACGAGCGGAGCGGAGAACTCCACGGGCTTGCCGTCGACGGTGATGTTGTTGCGCAAGACGCCGATGCCGGCGGCCCTGAGGGCGCTCTCCACGGTCGCGCCCTTGGCGACGGCGACGACCTTCTCGGTCGACTCGCCCTTCACGGGCGTGACCCTGAGGGTCGCGGTCTTCTGCCGCGCCGCGGGCTGCTTCTTGTTGCGGTTCTTCTTTCGCGTCATCTGCTTCTCCGAAGTGAGTGGTGCCGCGCTACGGAATGACCTGCATGAGTTCTCCCATGCGCATCCGATAGTGCCGCTCCTTTCTACCGCCAGACCACGCGCTTGTCAAGCAGACGCAAGCCGCACCGGCCGCGTGCTGCGCGACGTAGATGATGCCGTGCAGCCCGCACATCGGCCTGAGCGCCTCTGAAGACGGGTACATGAGCAGGTCGTAATGCCGCATTGAATCGGGATCGCAGGGATCGAGGCCGTAGACGGCCACGAATTCCTCCGATACCCGCGTATCGGCGAAGAAATCGACGTTGGGATTGTCGCGAACGCGATCCCAGACCTTGCGACGTTCGTCCATCCAGTCGACGCAGGACACCACCGAACCGATCAGCGGCTCGCCGGCGTACATGCGTTCGACCGTCTTGATGCGCACGCCGGTCTTGAGCTCGACGAGCTCGGCCAGCGCGCGAACCTTCAGCTTGCCGACGTCGCGTCGCCCGTATGCCGACATCGGCACGTTGTGCGACTCGACGTCGTCGGCATCCCAGACGGTGATGTCCGTGCAGCCGACGGACGCCATGTTGAGCGCCAGCCAGCTGCCGACCGACCCCACGCCGATGATGGTCACCGGCTTGGCCATGAGCGGATCGAAGATGTCGTCCTGCTGATCGAGATTAAGCGGATGCATCGGTTTTTTCCTCTTCTTCCTTCACGGCCTCCGCAAATGCCGGCGGGTCGGCCAGGAGATCCTTGAGCTTCCGGATGAAGCTGGGCAACATCGCCCTCGAATGAGCATCGAGTTTCGTGCCTTCCGTCACGGCCTCCGCTTTAGCGATTGCCTCCCTGAACGCCGCTCGTTCGGCGTCGGTCATCGGCCTCTCCCTGAACGTCTCCTCGAACAGAGGAAAAACGACACGAAAGACGACACGTTGGAGGTAGCCCGCGTCGCTTTCGCCTGCCCGCGGCCAGTTTTCGATCTTCACCTCGGCCAACGCCGCAGTATAGCCCTCGGACAGCCAACGAAGCGTGTAGCGCACCGCGTCTGCGATACGCAACTCGCCCGCCGCCTGCGTGATGGCCGTGCCGGCATTACCGAAGCAGGGATGGCCTTCGGCGTTGATATGCGGATGCGCCAGCCCGTTATGGTGCGTCGGCGCGTCGTTCCACACGGACACCTGCCCGTGCATCGCGACGCGCACCGTAAACGACCCGAGCGCGTAGGCATACCCGTCGTGCGTCACGTTAATCGGCCCCGTCTCCACATGAAGGCCCTTGTCGACGATCGACAGGCGCCTCACCAGCGGATTGCTCCTGATGGACGCCCAGTCTTCCTTCATGCGCTTCCGCGTCTTTCGCGACATCGCGGGATCGCGAAAGAAGATGACCCAACGCTGCAAGTTCGCCCTCGAACGATGGGCGGAAGCGAGGTCTTCCTGCAGCTGCGCGATGCGCTTTTCTGCCTGAAGCAGCTCGGCTTCCAGGAGCTTGCTGTCGGCGCCGATCCCTTCCGAGAAAGCGCCACCGAACGTTTCCATCGTCGCCTCTTCCGATTTTGCCGGATTCTTCATTTCCTTCAGGTGCGCCGACCAAGCCTCCCCGAGCAGCCTTTCGAAGATCAAGACGCTGGTCTGCGCGTTGAAGCATCCGATCGTCGGGATGAGCAGATACCAGGTGTTACCCAGCAACTGTACCATCGGCTCGTCGAGCTCGTCTTTGAGGACCGTTCCGCGTCCGACAGACGGGCCATGGGCGACAACTTCCAGTCCCCTGGCATGGATGACTTTGCCGTACGCCGAATGCACGTAGCGTGCCTTGACCTGTCCCGGCGGACAGGAGTTCGTCACGACATGCAGGGTATTCGGCTCATGCGGATACGGCGGCTTCATGCCGCTGCTTTCCGCCTGAAAATGCACGACGTGGCCGGAAATCCGCGCAAGCTTCTTCAGAACCTCGGAATATTCGCGAATGCCGAAATTTTCCAGAGGTGCCTTCGACGGATCGCACTGCGCTTCACTGATGTCGTGGATGACCACCTTCACCTCCTTTGGAAGCACCAGCGTCTGAAAGCGCTTGTCACCCATACACAAGGTGGACACCAGCGCATCGCGATTCGATGATCCGTAGACGCAGGCAAGCGCCTCATCGAGACGGCTCTTTCCGTCATTGTCACGAAAGGCGATCTGCAGGGCATCGAATGCGAACGAGCCTGACATCATCGCATTCCGACAGAAGACGAATCCCGCCGCGGCTAACGCCACCGACGCCTTTTCGCCATATGCCCACGGAACGCAAAAGTCGTTTCCCTTTTCGTCCTTCAGGAACATCTCCGCTTCCGCGGAGATGTCACCTACCTGAAAATTCGCCATGTTGACTCCCTCATGTTTTCAACGACCGTCTCCGCCGAAAGTGGCGGACGTCCGAACATAGCACGACTGCCGTCAACGTTCAAGTGGAGCCTGATCGTGACAACCGCCCCGCTCGTTTTCCGGCGACCAGACGGATATCGTCGCCGCCGTCATGATCTCTCGACAGAAAAACGTCAATGTTCCGCGCACGCGCACGATTGACGCTCGGGGGAAATACGGATATCCTGTCCTCACGTTCGTATCAACCATTCATTATTTTTTACCCTACTTTATATGAGCTGTGGAGACGGAATGTGCGGAGCCGGCGGCTGCGGTAGCGACAACGGCGGCGGAAGCTGCGGCACCGACGAAGGTTCTGCATTCGAAGTGAAGATCAACAAGCGCGCTCCGGCCTTTCGTAACGCGACAGCCTACTGGAAGGGCAAAGGCGACGAGAACGGTTTTACGAAAGTGAGCTTGGCTGACTACCTCGGCAAGTGGGTGATACTCTTCTTCTACCCGCGCGATTTCACCTTTGTCTGCCCGACGGAAATCAAAGGATTTGCCAAGCATGAAGCCGATTTCAAGGCCATGCACTGCGAACTCGTCGCGGCATCGACCGATTCCGAATGGAGCCACAAGAACTGGTTCGAGCGCGATCTGCCTGATGTCGGATACCCGATCATCGCCGATACCACCTTGGAAATTGCCCGCGCCTATGGCGTGCTCAACGACGACGGTTCCGCCGGTCGCGGTCTCTACGTCATCGATCCCGAAGGCGTAGTGAAGTACATCATCGTGTCTGCCGGCTCCATCGGACGCTCGGTGAAGGAGACGCTCCGCGTCCTCAAGGCCGTCCAGAGCGGCGACCTCTGCCCCGTGGAGTGGGAAGAGGGCGACAAGACGCTCGGCAAGGCGTAAGCGTCGCAAGGCGAATCCGGCCTCCTTCACGGGACTGGCCGGATTTTCTTATTGTCACGGAAGCCGTGTAGTGCTAACGTAAAACCGATATGCGACGACTTCTCGCCACAACCCTTCTCGCCGCCTTCGCGCTTCTCGGATCCACCTTCGCCGGGATGACGGTTTTCGGCATGCACGATGGCGCGGACGCGGCCGCCGTTTCCTGCGTCGGAATGCATTGCGCGCCGATGAGCGGCGCGGGCACGAACGATTTCGGCTGCATCAACGACTGCCTCTCGTCTGCGACGGCGCTGACCAGCGCCGTGTTGCCCATGCCGCCCGCCTTCGTGCCGTTGCTTGCGCTCTGTGCCCTGCTTCTGTCGGAAATCGTCGATCTCCCGGCGTCGTTCACGCGCAGGACATTTCGTTGGCGCGAAGGAATAGGCAAAGTCTTCCTGCGACAAAGCCTCTCCACCGTCATCTTGCGGAACTGAACCAAACGTCCGGCCGACGGCTCGGCTTGTGTTTGGTTTTTGATTTACGCAAATGACGAATATGCCATCACCCACGACATACAAAATAAAAGGCATGCACTGCGCCTCCTGCGCGGGCATCATCGAAAAGACGTTCAAGAAGGCCGACGGCGTACTCTCTGCCGAAGTGAACTACGGCACGGAGGCGGCCAAAATTTCCATCGACTCCTCGAAGACGAGCCCGGAGAAGCTCTCAAGGCTGATCGAGCCTCTTGGCTACTCGCTGCTCATGCCCGAAGACCATTCCGCACACACCGGAATGAATCAGTCGAAAATGGAGAAAATGATGGAGATAGACGAGATGCGCAACAAGGTCATCTCGATCATCCCTCTCGCCGTCATCAGCATCTTCGTGATGGGCTGGGACATTGCGGCGCAGTTCGGCGTCGTGCCTGCAATGACGCTCATCTGGAAGGAATTTTTCCATCACCTGCTGCCGCTCTTCGCCACCTACGCGCTGTTCGTCGTCGGCAAGCCGTACCTGCTCGGCTTCTACCGCTTTCTGCGCTACGGCAAGGCCAACATGGACACGCTCATCGGCATCGGCACCTCGGCGGCCTATCTCTACAGCTTCACGATAGGAGCCTTCGAAGAAACGCTGCGCCCGTACATGAACGTGGACCAGTCCTACTTCGACGTCACCATCGTCGTCATCACGTTCATCGCGCTCGGCAAATATCTCGAGGCAAACTCCAAACGCAAAACGGGCGATGCCATCGAGAAGCTCCTGAACCTCCAAGCCAAGACGGCGCTCGTCGTCCGTGACGGCAAGGAAGTCGAGATCGCCATCGAACAGGTCGTGCACGGCGACATCATCGTGATAAAGCCGGCAGGACGCATTCCGGTCGACGGCATCGTCATCGACGGCGAATCGTACGTCGATGAAGCGGTCGTGACCGGCGAACCGATGCCGGTGAAAAAGTCAGCCGGAACCGGCGTCGTCTCGGGCACGATGAACACCGACGGCTCGTTCACCTTCAGGGCCACCAAGGTCGGCTCGGAAACGATGTTGGCCCGCATCATCACGATGGTGGAGGAAGCGCAGGGCAGTCGCGCGCCGATCCAGGCGATGGCCGACAAGATTTCATCCGTCTTCGTTCCCGTGGTGCTGGTCGTGGCCTTCGTGACGCTTGCGGCCTGGCTGCTCATCGGCAGCGGCCCGCTCGGATTCGCCAAGGCGCTCTCGTTCGGACTGACGTCGTTCGTGGGCGTGCTGGTCATCGCCTGCCCCTGCGCGCTCGGCTTAGCGACGCCGACTGCCATCATCGTCGGCGTGGGCAAGGGTGCCAAGGAAGGCATCCTCATCAAGGACGCCGCCACGCTCGAAAAGCTGCACAAGGCGGACACGCTGCTCGTCGACAAGACCGGCACGGTCACCAAGGGAAAGCCGGAGCTCGTCTCAATCCGCAACCTGTCGGACAAGAGCGACGACGATTTGGTCGCCATTCTGGCCGCATTCGAGAAAAAATCCGAACACCCCATCGCGCACGCCATCGTGACGTACGCATCCGAGAAAGGCCTGACGCTCCCTTCGGCCGAACGCTTTGAGGCGGTAAAGGGCATGGGCCTGAAAGGCGCCGTCGCCGGTTCCGAATACTTCATCGGCAACGCCGCGCTCATCGCCTCCCTCAAACTGCACGTCGACGTCTCGTCACTGGAACGCGAGGCGTCCGAAGGGAAAACGCCGGTCATGCTGGCGACCAGAGAAAAGCTGCTCGGCGTCTTCATGGTCGCCGACGCGATCAAGCCCGAAGCCGCCGCCGCCGTCGCGCAACTGCACAAGATGGGCATCAAGGTCATCATGCTCACCGGCGACAACCGCAACACGGCGGCCTTCATTGCCAAGCAGGCCGGCATCGACGAGGTCGTGGCCGAAGTCCTTCCCGAAGGCAAGCTCGACAAGATCAAAGAGCTGCAGGCGACGGGACATGTCGTCGCCATGGCCGGTGACGGCGTGAACGACTCGCCCGCACTGGCGCAAGCTGACGTCGGCCTCGCCATGGCCACCGGCACGGACGTGGCCATCGAGTCCGCCGGCATCACCCTGCTGCACGGCGACGTCTCCAAGATCGTGAAGGCGGTCAGGCTGTCGAAACTGACCATGCGCGGCATCAAGCAGAACCTGTTCTGGGCATTCTTCTATAACATCGTCGGCATTCCGCTCGCGGCCGGGCTGTTCTATCCCGTCTTCGGCTGGCTGCTGAGCCCCGTCTTTGCCGGCATGGCGATGGCCTTCTCTTCAGTCTCCGTCGTCGGCAATTCGCTGCGGCTTAAAACCAAGAAACTCTGACCTTATGCCGGAACCCATCCAAAAAAAATACTGTTTTCACGTCACGGGCATGCACTGCAATGCCTGCATCCTCATGACGGAAAGCGAACTTCAGGACTTACCGCATGTCACGCACGCAAAATCGAGCTTGGCGACGCATACCGTCGAGGTCATCGGCGACTTCGGCGACAGGACTCCGGCGGACATCGCGGAAGAACTGACGCTGGTGCTCGCCAAGAACGGTTACGCGCTGTCAGTCGACAAGACAGAACGCCGAATTGACTGGGGCGAGTTCAAGCTCGCAGTGCCGATCGCGCTTACCTTCATGCTCGCCTTCGTGGCGCTGCAAAAGGCGGGCCTGGTGAACATCCTGTCCGGCGGCGACGTCACCTACGGCACGGCCTTCGTCGTCGGCGTCATCGCCTCGCTATCCACCTGCATGGCCATGGTCGGCGGCCTGCTGTTGGCGATGTCCGCGACGTTCGCAAGGTCCGGTGACAAGATTCGTCCGCAGTTGCTGTTTCACGTCGGACGAATCGCATCGTTCTTCGTGCTCGGAGGAATCGTCGGCGCGCTCGGTTCGGTGTTCCGCCTGTCGGCCTTCGCCACCTTCGTCCTCGGACTGATCATCGGCATCGTCATGCTCATCCTCGGCCTCAACCTGCTCGATGTCTTCGACTGGACCAAGAAACTCCAACCGTCGATGCCCGCATGGCTCTCCAGGCATGCGCTCGGCGTGACCAAGTTCACGCACGTGCTCACGCCGATGCTCGTAGGCATCGCCACGTTCTTCCTGCCGTGCGGCTTCACGCAATCGATGCAGCTCTACACGCTTTCCACCGGCAGCTTCATCAGGGGCGGACTCACGATGCTCTCATTCGCGCTCGGCACGCTGCCGGTGCTGTCACTCGTCAGTTTCAGCTCGTTCAGCATGGAGAAGAACGCCAAAAAAGGCATCTTCTTCAAGACCGCCGGACTCATCGTCATCCTGTTCGCGCTGTTCAACATCGCCAACAGCCTCGTCGTCGCCGGCTACGTTCCTCCCCTGTTCAACTTCTAAAAGCGCACATGCCTATGAGTTCAGACAACAACGTGATCATCGGCGGTTTTGCCGGAGTACTCGCCTTCGGATTACTTATCGGATTCATGATTACCCATTCAGGAGCAAAGTCGACAGGCGTGCCGGCGAACGGCGTCTCCAACGTCGCGATGATCGACGGCACGCAAATAGTGACCGTTCACGCCAAGGGCGGCTACGAACCGGCATCGAGCGCCTTGAAAGCGGGCGTCCCCACCATTCTGCGTTTCCAGACGAATGGCACTTTCGACTGCAGCTCATCCGTGATCATTCCCAGCATGCACATCAGCCGAAACCTTCCGGCCAACGGCACGACGGACATTCCGCTTGGCATCCTCCAGGCAGGCGTCCTGCACGGAACATGCGGCATGGGCATGTACCGGTTCGACCTAAACGTCAGCAGCTAAGAAACAATCTCGGAAAAATAAAAAACGGCCCGAGCCAATCGGGCCGTTTATCGTTCACGCTCCGCAGAATGACATGAGATACGCCGTCGCACGCTCGCAGACTTCGTCGGGAGAGAGATCGTCGATGTCGACGACCAGCGACGCATGCGCCGCCGTCGGCTCGATGAAGTAGCCGTGCATCGGCAGCAGCACCTCGCTCACGTACTGCGCGTCCTTCACCCACCGTCGCCGAGCCACACGAGTCGCCTCGGAAGCGCGAAGGAAGATGGACGCGTCATACAGCGACCGGACTTCGTCGTTCCAAAGCGCCAGATACCCCTCGACGACGACCAACGGACGGGCCTGCACGAGCACGGTGTCCGCAGGCTCCACCCCGTCCTCCGTCGGCCGCTTCTTCAGCCGTCGAGTGACCGAGACGACGTGTCCGGCTTTCAATGTCCGCAAAGCCGCAATGAACGGCTCCCAATCGACGGCGCTGGGATGATCGTAATTGCGCCGCGGCGGTGCCGTCGGCGACGCCGCTATCGGCACCATCGACTTCCCCCGCTGAAAGTCATCCAGCCGCAAAACCGAAACGTTCCGCTCGCCGAGCCGCGCGACGAGCGCATCAGCCAACGTGGACTTCCCGGCGCCGGACCCGCCGGCGATACAGACGAGCTTCGTCATTTCTTCCGCCCTTTCAAAAAAAAAGAACCGCAGAAAACCACCGTAGTCAAAAAATCATCCCCGGTCAATCTGCCTGCAAAATCGAAATACGAAAAAACTCCCTTGCGGGAGTTCTTTCTCTTCAACCGTGCTTAGCGGCCGAAGGACTGACGGCGATTGCGGTTGCAGTCGCGGCAGTAGACCGGGCGGTCAGCCTTGGGCTCGAACGGAAGTTCGGTGATCGCGGCTCCGCAATCAGCGCACTTGAGGCCCATGGATGAGACGTCAAACGACTGACGAGGAGCGAAGCCCCTGTCGCCGCCGGCGCTGAAGCCGCCACGGGAAGCTCCGGCACCAGGCGCATCTTTGCGGTGGTTGCGGTTGCAGTCGCGGCAGTAGACCGGGCGGTCAGCCTTGGGCTCGAACGGAAGTTCGTTGATCGCGGCTCCGCAATCAGCGCACTTGAGGCCCATGGCAGACACGTCGTACATCTGGCGGGAAAATCCGCCATTGTTATCGAAGGACATGTAGGTACATGATGGGTCCGACTTACGAGTCGAACCATGTGTTTCAACGACCTTTGGCCGGTAAACGTTTCGTACCTTTGCTTCGTTGCTCCGGCGTTCGCCGTTCTCACTCGCTTTGGACGCACTGTTTTACCGATGGTCCTGATACTACACGCAAACCACCACCTTGTCAAGTGCATTCACCTCGATTTTGACCATAAAAAACCGTAACTTTACGAAAAAATATCGACCTTGCCTGAACGCGAATCAGCCGTCAAATTAAAAAATCGACCCTATGCCACGCGGCGGAACAGCGTCGATGCGAGGACGAAAGGCCTACGCGCTGGCTTGTCGGACGATGAAGGCGAACCCGTGGCCGCGATTAAACCTGTCGCCAAGCCCGCCATGATCCGCGCGCAGCCCGCAACTGCTGCTGCCAGTCACGCGAAAAAGAGTCGACGTGCCTTGAAAATCCGCGATAGGCTCGTGCATCGTAACGATGACATGCAGCCCCATTGCCTCGATCTCCCTGTCCGTGAACTTCTGGCGAATGAGACAGGCGACCTCGGCGTTCGGCTTGCGCAATTTCCGCTCGTCTGCCACGGCGCGGATCTTCCGAGTGATCCGGTCGTTGTCCCCGAAGAGCATGCCCTTGAGAACCGCGATTTCGGTCGTGACGCCTCTTGTCGGTTTGAAGTCCGGGGAACGAAGGACGCTCTTCGTATAAGGACTGGGCATGAAGCCCTCCTCGAGAAGACTGATCCATTCCTCGCCGGTCGTTCCGTCGGACGTGACGCTGAAGCAGATTACTCCGTCCATTTCTCGCCACGCGCTCTCCGGTCCGGAAACCACGGTCTCGCCGCGCAGGAACTGGAGGGCTGCCGCATGCCCGCCAAGCTTCTTGACGATGGCGTTGATCTGTCCGATTGTGAGGTCCTTTGAAGCGAACTCGCTGCTCATGATCGACTCCGTTGCGCTTGAGTGCGCTTTTTCCGTTTCCTCTCGCCCGAGGCGGGGTCATGGCTGCACTTCAGCCCTAACCGAGGGAAACTATCAGAAAAAATCATGCACGTCTACCGTGCCCATCCAGCTGTATGCCGGACCGAAAAGAGCATGATTCCGCGGACAAAAAAAGGCGGGCATCAGCCCGTCTTGGAAAGCGAATCGTCTTTCCTGCGCCACTCGTCCTTAAGCCACGCTTCCGCGTCTTGCGGCCGCAGCCCTTCCAACACCTCCGCGTGCACGCGCACGCCGGCGCCCGCGTAGGCGCCGAGGCTGGAGGCAACGGTCTCGCCGTTGCGGATGTCGCGGTTCCAACCGATGGTCACCGACAACACCGAGTACTGCGGCAGCGCCGCGAGCAGCACCTGCAGACCGCTGCTCTTCGGCGGTAACACGCGCATGAGTCCCGAGCCCGCCTTAGGTCCGCGAAAACGAGTGCCTTCCGGAAAGATGATGACACTGGCACGGTCGTGACAAGCCACGCGCGCGCATTTCGCGATCTCGGCGAGATCGGCGTCCTTCTGACCGCCGCGAGCCAAGAAAGCGCACTCGATCTCCGCGCAGGAACGCCCGATCACCGGCACCGAAGCCACCTCGCGCTTCACGACGGACCGAGAATCGAAACGACCGAGCCGCATCAGCATGATCAGCAGCAGGGGGCCGTCGAGCGGACCCGAGGGATGATTGGAGACGACGACGAAAGGAACGTCTCTTTTCAGACTGGCCGACGACGGCAGCGCCATGTCGACCGTAATGCCCATGATGAGGAAGACCGCCATGCCGAGGAGGGCTCCCCAAAATATCTGCCAGCTCGCCACGCGTCGACGATGCTCGGCCCTGTCGACGCGCAGTACGGTGTCCAAAAGGATGATGGCGTACAGGTGGGGCGCCGCACACAGCAGCATGATGACGACGCAGACGCCGAGGGCGCCGTACGCACGCATGGAATTGAGCAAACGCATGACTAATCCTCCACGAGTCTCAGCGACGAAATGAACTTCCTGCTTTTTACCACGCGTTGACCACCGAGACAATAGCGGCAGAAGATGCCGCAATGAAGGGGGTGCGGCGAAACGTTTGGCTAAATGACGAGGCCATGCTATAAACTGCCTGCGTCCTTTTCATGCAAACGGGTCACGCACACAAGGAGAAAACGAATGTGCGCAATTGCCGGGGCATTCAACGTCCCTCACGCGTCTTACGTCGTACAGCTCATGCTCAAGGCGATGCAGCATCGCGGCCAAGAGGCAGCGGGCATCGTCTCCTGCAACAAAGACGAGTTCTGCGAAATTCGCCAAAAAGGCCTGGTGGACGAAGTGTTCGGTGAAGTCGACTGCGACTCACGGCTTCCAGGAACGTCGGCCGTCGGCCACGTGCGCTACTCCACCGCTGGCGACGACGGTTCATCCGCCGGCATCCAGCCGCTCTGGGCCAGGCTTCGCGGACGCTCTGTCGCGGTAGTGCACAACGGCAACCGCACCGACTATCGCGAACGTCGCGCGGAGCTGGAACTTCAGGGTGCCATCTTCCAATCAAGGAGCGACAGCGAGCTGTTCCTGCATGACCTGGCAAGGGCGCGCGTCACGGATTTTGACGCCGCGGTGCTCGCGTCGCTGCAGACCGCCATCGGCGCATGGTCCATTCTGCTGCTGACGGCCGAATCGCTGTACGCTGCCGTCGATCCGCTCGGCTTTCGCCCGCTGGTCATGGCCGAGTACGGCGGAGGCACCGTCTTCGCCTCGGAAAGCTGCGCCTTCGACCTGTTGGGCATCAACCAGTCGGAGCCGGTGGAACGCGGCACGGTCGTCAAGATGACGTCGGGTCACGGCTATCAGGTCAAAAGCCTGCCCGCACCGAACTTCTCCAGGCACTGCAGCTTCGAGCACGTCTATTTCTCCCGTCCCGACTCGAACGCGTTCGGCGACCCGTCCAACGACATCCGCGAACGGCTGGGGACCTGCCTAGCCGCGCATGAACAAACGCCGTTCGACGTGGTGACTTCCGTGCCGGACTCGTCCAACGCCATCGCGCTGGCCTTTGCCGAAGCCGTCGGCGCGCGCTTCCGCCACGCGCTCATCCGCAACCACTACACCGGACGCACCTTCATCACGCCGCGGCAAACCGCACGAGAACTCGGCGTCCGCATGAAACTGAACGCGGTCAGAAGCCTGATCGAAGGCAAGCGCGTGGCCGTCGTGGACGACTCGCTCGTGCGCGGCACCACCGCCCGCAAAGTGGCACAGCTGCTGCGTGACGCCGGCGCCAAGGAGGTGCACATGCGCATCGGCTCGCCGCCAGTGGTGCATCCATGCCATTGGGGCATCGATACGCCAAACCGGCAGGAGCTGCTCGCGGCAAAGACGGACCCGTCGATGCTCGCCTCCGCGCTCGGCCTCGACTCGCTCGCCTACCTCAACATCGACGACCTGCGAAAAGCGCTGCAGGACGAAGATGCGACGCGCTACTGCACCACCTGCTTCACCGGCGACCCGCCGGAACGGCAGCTGATTCCGCCTAAGTCGCTCATCCGAAATCCGCCCTGAAAAGGCTCGGTCCGCACATCTTGTTCGGACCTTTTTCTTTGCCAAATATAGCCTTTTTAATGGCCTTTCTGGCAATTTTCATCCTCGACGATTGACAGCCTCTCCAATGTAGGGTAGAGTGGCAGGTGATTCATTTACAGCGTTCGGAATACCGGACGCCAAGGACTCGAGCCTCAAAGGGACACGACAGGTGACCATACAGGAATCGGGTCACCTGTCTTTTTATGTCCACGCCGGTCAATACGCCGTCAGAAAGCGGTTTCAGCGGTCTCGGCATCGCTCCGCGCCTCCTCGACATCCTCGGCCACCACAAATACACCGTCCCCACGCCGATTCAGCGTGAGGCTATTCCTATTGCCATCGAAGGCAAGGACGTCATGGGCATCGCCCAGACCGGCACGGGCAAAACGCTCGCTTTCGGCATTCCGATGCTGCAGCGCCTCGCCCAAATGAAGGGACGCGGCCTGGTCATCCTCCCCACGCGCGAACTCGCATTGCAGGTGGACGAGACCTTCCAGAAGATCGGCAAGGCCATCAACCTGCGCACTGCCGTGCTTATCGGCGGAGCCTCGATGAACCGCCAGATGGCCATGCTGCGCATGAACCCGCACGTGATCATCGCCACCCCCGGTCGCCTGATCGACCATCTCAACCAGAAGACGGCCAACCTGCACGACGTCAACGTGCTCGTCCTCGACGAGGCCGACCGCATGCTGGACATGGGCTTTGCGCCGCAGATTCGCCGCATCCTGACCAC
>JAHFIW010000002.1 GCA_023246195.1 bacterium | reverse complement strand
ACCGAACTGTCTCACGACGTTCTGAACCCAGCTCACGTACCGCTTTAATTGGCGAACAGCCAAACCCTTGGGACCTTCTCCAGCCCCAGGATGCGATGAGCCGACATCGAGGTGCCAAACCGGGTCGTCGATGTGGACTCTTGGACCCGATCAGCCTGTTATCCCCGGAGTAGCTTTTATCCGTTGAGCTTCGACCATCCTACATTGGATCGTCGGATCACTAGCTTCCGCTTTCGCGACTGGTCGACTCGTTGGTCTTCCAGTAAAGCATGCTTGTGCGCTTGCACGTCCAGCTCCGTTTCCATCGGAGCTAAGCATACCTTTGTAAACGCCTCCGTTACTTTTTGGGAGGCCACCGCCCCAGTCAAACTACCCGCCAGCTACTGTCTCCCATGACCGCAACGATCGCGAAAAATATAAAGAACATAACCGCCCCACATTACTGTAGAGGGTCAGAATTCTTTCGCGACCTGTGAGGTCACAGGATGAGAATTTACACAACATAAGGGAGGTGTCTCATTGGCGCCCGAAGGCTCCCTCCTACGCTGAACATACGGAGCGTAAATCCAATAGCAAGGTGTAGTAAAGCTTCACGGGGTCTTTTCGTCCAGCTATGGGTAGAGAGCATCTTCACTCCCCTTGCAATTTCGCCGAGTCCATCGTTAAGACAGTCGCTCACTCGTTATGCCATTCGTGCGGGTCGGAACTCACCCGACAAGGAATTTCGCTACCTTAGGACGGTTATAGTTACCGCCGGCGTTCATCAGCGCTTAGATTCAAAGCTACGATGCATTGCTGCACTTTCACCCCTCCTCTTAACGTTCTGACACTGGCCAGGCATCAGCTCCTATACATCGCCTTGCGGCTTAGCAGGAACCTGTGTTTTTGGTAAACAGTCGGTAAGCGTACGCTTGCTGCGGGTCCGTATTGCTACGAACCAGGCCTTATCCCGAAGTTACGGCCACTTTTTTGCCGAGTTCCTAAACGATGGTTCTCTCGTTCGTCTTGGCACACTTGTGCCCACCCACCTGTGTCGGATTGCGGTACGGTTCCCGTATGTGATAGCTCTTAGAGGCTTTTCTCGACACCCCTGACGCATGAATTGACCACCTTGCGGCAGTCTTCCGACGAGAGCTTGGTTTATGATCTGCGGATTTGCCTACAGATCGCCTTGCTCCCTCGCGACGGTCATAGCCGAAGACCGCTCACACTGAAGAGATGTGTCACCCCATCGACACATACGGAAGTGCTGGAATATTAACCAGCTGTCCATCGACTACGCGTTTCCGCCTCATCTTAGGACCGACTAACCCTGGGCCGAGTTGCGTTGCCCAGGAAACCTTGGGTTTACGACGTGAAAGGTTTTCACTTTCATTTGTGCTACTTATGCCAACATTCTCACTTCTCTACCGTCCACGGGTCCTTACGGATCCCGCTTCACCCAGTAGAGAACGCTCCGCTACCGCCAGCAGCTTGCGCCGCCGGCCCTCAACTTCGGTACGTAGCTTAGCCCCGGTATATTTTCGGCGCGCGATGGCTTGACCAGTGAGCTGTTACGCTTTCTTTAAATGATGGCTGCTTCTAAGCCAACATCCTGGTTGTATAAGCCACTGCACCACCTTTTACACTTAGCTACGATTTGGGGACCTTAGTTTGAGATCATGGGCTCTTCCCCTTACGACTAATGGAGCTTAGCCCCCATAGTCTGACTGCCAACCATTCATTACTGGTATTCGGAGTTTGGTAAGGACGCGTAGGATTGCTCCACCGAATCCCTTTCAGTGCTCTACCCCCAGTAACTTCGTCGGTTGACGCTAGCCCTAAAGCTATTTCGCGGAGAACCAGCTATCACCCAGTTCGATTGGAATTTCACCCCTAGCCACAATTCATCCCATAGTGTTGCACAGCTAACGGGTTCGGACCTCCCCAACCTGTTACAGTTGGTTCATCCTGATCATGGCTAGATCACCGGGTTTCGGGTCCTGTGTATGCTACCTGTTAACAATCAGCTCTACGTTGGATTGCTCCAACGTAAAATTGAAAGTTAACGACGCCCGTTAAGGCTTGCTTTCACTCTGGCTGCGCTCCCTCAGGAGCTTAACCAAGCAACATACAGCAGACTCGTTGGCTCATTCTTCAATAGGAATGCCGTGACACTGCCCGGTCTTGCGACCTGACTTAGTGCGCCGACTCCTTGTAAGTGTATGGTTTCAGATACTATTTCATCGCCCTCCCGGGCTGCTTTTCACCTTTCCCTCACGGTACTCGTTCACTATCGATCACAAAAAGTATTTAGCCTTGCGACATAGTCGTCGCTGCTTCATACGAAATTTCACGAGTTTCGTATTACTTACGATTACCTACCACATAGTAGCTGTATATTTCACATACGGGGCTATCACCCGCTTTGGCCGACCTTTCCAGGTCGTTCTGTTATATACGACTCTTTTTACTACGCCGGAACATTACGAGTATTCCTAATTGGTATCGTACAACCCCCACCATGCAACGGCTCGTACCTTTAATCGCCACCTGCGGTACGAATATTGCTATCCATACTCAGTGTAACGACACACATGATGAGTTTAGGCTGGTCCCCGTTCGCTCGCCACTACTTAGGGAATTGCAGTCATTAGTCTCGGATGTGCATCACCGCATTACTGCGATCAGTCCACCCAAGACTAAAGACTGTGCTTTTTTTCTTGTCCTCCGCTTACTGAGATGTTTCACTTCAGCGGGTACCCGCGCCCTAGGTCGCCCTAGTTTGCGATTCGATTCAACATCGAACCAGGTTTCCCCATTCGGATATCTCCGGATCAAAGGTTGCTTGCCACCTCCCCGAAGCTTTTCGCAGGCTGCTACGTCCTTCATCGGCTTTTTGTGTCGAGGCATCCACCAATACACCCTTATTGCACCCATTTTTCCACTGAAGCACGAAAACGTCCTTGCGATCGTGTTGCGTGCTTCACTGCAGAACCGTCTCCATACAAACCGCTTACAACGGTCATACTTCTGACGATCCAAGCTAGACGTTGTTAGACCTTGATAACATTGTCATTTCGCCCCTCGATAGGACTAATGACCTACTTGCTGATTCTTATGCAGTTGTCAATGGTCTTGGACCGTTGCCCTCGTACCACGCTTTGGCATTGGAGGGTTTGGCCCCAGAAGTGGAAAACGGTACCTACCGTTACCCGCTTCTGGGTCCTAACTCTGACGAGTAGTGCGTATGATGGAAACGATTTACCGTTTCCGCCACTTTGGTCAAAAAAACCGCCTTTTCATCTTCGAAGCGGTCGCATCGTACATAATACGATGGGAACTGTCAACCGCTTATGAGCATGAGATTTGTTCGACGTACCATGGCGTGAAAGTTCACGATTTAACGGCCTCGCCGAGCAAGTTCTGTGGATATCAATTTCAGGAACTTCGTACATTGTGCACTACCAGAAATAACCTGTCAAGGGGTAGTGCAAAACATCTGTTTCATGCCAGACAAAACGGCCATATTAAGGTATTTTTCTCGATCAGAGACGCGTCAAACGGAGAGCCTGATGCGTTCTTCCGGCATGAGAGATTGGGGAAATCAACAAATGCCCGTTCAGCAGGTCGCACAAAGTCTCATTTCTCCTCACTGACGAAGACTAACGCTGTGGAAAAACGGTGGATTACTCTGACAAAAGAAAAATCTCGACTCTTGTGGAGCCGAGATTCGTAAGATGCTTCAGTCTGAAGTGCCGTCGGGCTTGTTGCTGCGCCCTTTCGGCAAGTTGTCGGGATGGAGATACGAACTGCGGTCGTATTCTCCGTCGCGAGGAACGTAGCCGTTCGGCGCCGCAGGAAGGCGAGAAATGATTCGGCAGATGACGCCGAAACCGACGAGCGCGATGGCGTACAAGAAGGGCATGTGCCGATTCGGATCCGCGGTGTGCCGGATCAGAGACACCAGGTCATATCCGGCGAGAAAGCCGGCGAAGAGGAAAAACCCGGCGGACAGCATCTGAAACATGAGGTCCTCGTCACTTCGCGACGAAGAATCTTCCGGATTCGTTTTCATGTCGTTTCCTTTTTCTGCGAAGAACGTTCTTGTCTGATTGCGGCCACTACCCTTATAGCGGCACGCATTTCTTTATTTTCATGTAGAATGAGCGAGACTCGAACCCAATGCTAGGTTCAATCCATTAAAGCAAAAAAGGGCTGTTTTGTCAATGATAGTACCGTATTACTACGCTACACTTAGCTAAATATGTTGCATTGCACACTTCTGGCCGTAGGAGCCGTCAAAGAAAGTCATTGGCGGGAGGCGGCCGAGGAATATCTTCGGCGGCTCAAGCCCTACATGAAGATAGAAGTCATCGAGGTGGGAGCAGAGGCGTTTGGCGGTACGAAAACGGCAGAGCAATCGATGACCGCCGAGGGTGAACGGATTTTGAAGCGACTCCCCGCGGGCGCCATCGTCATTGCGATGGAAAGAACCGGCCGCGAAATATCCTCCGTGGAACTTGCAGAGATGCTGACACGCGAGGGAGGGACCGGTACGCACCTGGTATTCGTGATTGGCGGAACTGCCGGGCTCGACACGGCAGTGCTGGCACGCGCGCAAAAAAAAATTTCGATATCCAAGATGACGTTCACCCACGAGATGGCGCGCGTGTTCCTTCTTGAGCAACTGTACCGCGCGGCAACGATCATCGCGGGCAAGTCATACCACTATTGATCGACTTGTCTGCAAAAACGGCCCCCGTGATGAGGGCCGTTTTTCTATTCGATGTAGGGAAGCAGCGTCTTCAGGAGGAAGGGGAGTTTTCTTTGGTGGAAGTGGCTCCCCTTCGAAAACAGGTGCAGCTCTCCGTTCAACGCTTCGGCGTAGCGCATGCCGTGATCAAAAGGTACCAGGGGATCGTCCTTGGCATGGATGATCTGCACGCGACGCGCACGCTTGCGGAGCAGCTTCCAGTCGATGGGCTGCTGAAAAAATTCGATCAGCGGCTTAACGCTGAAATTTGCCGCAAAAAGCGGGCTTACCAAAATGACGCCGGCCAATCGCGATTTTGCATGATGTTGCAGAAGGCGTAACGCAAACGCGCCGCCCAAGCTGTGACCGATGACTAAGGTTCGAGATGACCAGCCTTCGGCAATCGGCTTGCCCAACCTCATCCAGGTCTTGTAGTCGGGACGCAGCGCATTAGGCATCGTCGGCGCAGTGACGCGGATGCCCCGGCTCTCCAGCTCTCGGTGCAGCCAAGGAAACCAAACATTTTCCGATGAGGTGCCGAAGCCGTGAATCAATACGACATGGTCGATTTTTTTGAACATAAGAAATTTTTTGTGGTGCGGACGGGAGGAATTGAACCTCCACGTGGTTTCCCCCACCGGCTTCTAAGGTCGGCGCGTCTGCCATTTCGCCACGCCCGCAGGTGCACAGATGCATGGTAACTGATTTGGGTTGTCTCGGAAACTTCGAATATCATCCATGCAAGGATACCTGGTACCGGAGTTCCTGAAACCACGGGTGCTGACGTGTACATACGTGCGAAAAATAGCCGTAAATGCTCGCATTTGACGCAACGTCGCGGCTCCATTATACAACGGGCGGTTCTCCTTAAACTGTCACCCGCGTATGCGCCACCCGGCACCGAGGATCCTCGCGGTCTTGTCGTTCCTTGTAGGAGCGCTACTTTTACCGTTTCTCTTTGTTGCGGACGTACCATGCGCGAACGCGAAGACCTCCAAGAAAATACCGGTTGTCTCAACGCTGACCGGCCTTGGTCCGAACGATGGCCGCCTCATCTCCATAGACGTCGTAGTGACGCTGCCGCCCGACATGCTTGGCAGCAGGACATTCGCGACGAAGGAAAAAAGCGGCGACGCAGGCATGGCCGTGCGAGCCTTCGGAACTGACGCGCTGCCGTCGCTTTCGGCAGGCGACACCGTACGAGTGATCGGTCGGCAGATAGGACAGTCGCATGGATTGCCGCTGCTGAGTTCGGCCGGCAAAAAAATCAAGCGACTGTCGTCGGGAAAAATCACTTATGAAACGCGAGAGGTCGGCAGGATCAGCAAGAGCGACGCCGGAGCAAGCCTGCTCCTGACCGGCATCGTGACGCATGTCGCCAAGCGCTCATTTTCAATCAGCGATAACCGAGGGAGGAATGAAATCGAGGTCGTGATGCCGATGAACGCCCTGATGGCGAAGGTGCCGACGGGCGCAACCGTGGAAGTTCGCGGAGTCTTGCTGGCCGGCACTGCCGGACTGCAACTCATGATCGCGGACAAAAATGCCATGAAGGTCGAGGCTCCCCCAAAGGCAGCGGCGACTGATGATGCCGCGGCAAAAACGGGGGTATCGGCATTAGAAACAACGCAACAAGGCACGGGATCGTTCTCTATGCCAATACCAAAATCCTATTGGCTGATAGGCATCGGCGTCTTGGCGGCCCTTCTTGCGGGTACGGCGGCATGGTCGATTCGCAGGCGACGCACCATGAATAACGATGTTTTGACGGAAAACCGTTGACAGAAAATCGGAGCATCCCTACAATGGTTTCACCAATGGCAAATGCGGGTATCGTATAGCGGCTATTATGTCACCTTGCCATGGTGAAGATGGGGGTTCGACTCCCCCTACCCGCTCCACAAAACGGCCGACCACTCCGGTGGTGGGCCTTTTTGTTTATGCTGTCCGTGAAACGAATCGCCGGGGCGTGACACGCCTCGCCGCCAAATAAAAAGACCGCGCTCAGAGAGCGCGGCGTAACCGGTTTCAACGCAAGTCGCTAGAACGGATGTCCCAGCGGCCGGTGACCGGCCTGAACAGCTTTTCGAATTCCGGAGGGACGGGGAGATTTTCGGGAGAGATGAACTCTCCGTTGACCACCCGACCGACGACGTGGAACTTGGTACGGAGGCAGCGAAATTCCCGGAGCACCGCGTCGCGTCCGATGACGCCGCCGTAGTACTTGGGATCGAGGATGCCGAGCGCGGCATCGGCACCGATCAGGAACCCGAATCCGGAAAACTGCCTGGCCTTGTCGATGTAGAGCGCATCGCCGCGAGTGAAGGCCACTGGCCAACGCCAGCGAAACTGCTCCGCGCGCGAAACGAGATCCGCTTCGGCCAGCTCTCCCTTATCGGGATGCTTGTTGGTGATGCAGAACACCACCTTCTTTTCCGTCATCTGCTCGGCCAGCAGCGCCATTCGCTCATGACCGTACTGCAACGGGTTGAAGGAGCCCGGAAACAGGATATGGAGGTCCTTGTCGAGATTGGCGAGACGAGTTCGCGAGCCGTCGGACAAGAATACCGGCTTGCCGAAGACCTCCTCGTCTCCCAACGAAAGCGGCGGCACCTTTTTCGGCACGATCGTCACCGGACCCGTCGGCCGACCGACAAGCTGGTCGGAGGTCATGCCGGAGGCGTGCACGAAGGGCGTTCTGGATACGCCTGTGCTGCCCGCTACCGCGCAAAAGAGCGCCTCGAGACCCAGCGTGTCGCACAGGTCCGCTTCCTGCTCACGTGAGAGTAGCTCCTTTTCGAAGTTGACCGTCATGACCGCAAAGCCGTCGTTGCTTCGCGTGGCGATGTGCACCACGTGCGGACCCTTCTTGGGCTGCAACGTGCGGATGCTGCCGCTGATGCCCACACCGATGCAATTGTCACGCAAACGGCCCTCACGCATGGCCAACTCCTGCGCTCGCCTATGCGAGGCCGAAGCCATCCACAAAGCGACGTCGTCCGAACTGAACCTGTCGGGCATGCGTCCGATGAAATCACAGAGCGCCAGATGCGCATACGGAGTGATTGCCTCGAGCAGCACCTTCGACGCACCGCTGGCGGCGCCGATCAATCCCTGAAGTCCAAGTCCCGCGCCGGTAGCCGATACGACGATCTTCGCGCCGGACGCGATGATCGCACTCACGCGATGGGTGATGACCTCGCCGTCGATCATCCAACTAGTTGAAACTTCCATCCTATGCTCCTTTTGCAGACGTCGTGTCATCCCGTCGCCACTTGGCTTGGGGACGCGTTAAAATATCGCAGAATCGAGCCCACGTCAAGACAAGCAAAAACCGCGGGGCAACCGCGGTTTTTGCTTCTACTCCTGTTCTTCCTCGCCGCTCGGCAAGTCTGCAACTTCTTCCATCGTACGTTCCTTGCCGCAGTTCAGGCATTTGCTGGGTTCCTCTACGGGAGAAACCGTTCCGGCACCCTTCGGCGGAAGTGGCGGTTCGGGCGTCGGTCCGGCAAATCCGCATTCTGTGCACACCTTTGGCATAGCAACCTTGATGAGATAATGACGAAACGAGCTTAGCATTTTGGATACATTTAGACTACCGGACAAGGCCGTGGCAATCTTGACAATCAGGCGATTTTATGCTTTACTAATGACTACACAGGGTCCTTACAACCGAGGTAAATCAATGAAAAAGGTACTTTTTGCGGCACTTTCGCTGATGTTCATCTGCGCGGCGGCCACTGGCTGTGCCGTGGGAGTAGCCAACGGCGCCGGCAACGGCATCAGCGCCGGAGCGGCATCAGACGATGACTCCGGAATCACCTTCCGGAGCAACGATTCGACCGACGGCGGAACCGCAACCAGTGACGACGCCGGCAACGATGCCGGTGTCACCGCCGGTGACGCTTCCTCCGACGGCGGAGCCGCGGAAGATGCCGGAGGAAACTCCGACAGCGGGTCCGCATGCCAAGCGGATGCAGAGTGCCTCGGTGGCCAAATCTGCAGCGACGGCAAGTGCGTGTTGCACTGCGTCGGACATGACCATCCGGGCAAACCGGGCGAGCCGCGCGAATGCCCGCCGATGAAGACGCTGATCTGCCACTTCCCGCCGGTGGGTAGCGTCCCGCCGGGCACCGTCGGCAGTGCGCAGACCATCTGCGTGGACAGCCCCGCCGTCCTCGTGCACGGCGACTACGCAGGCTCCTGCTGCGAAGAGTGAGAGGAACGAGCTACGCGCGCCAGCTTCTGCTGGCGCGCGTTTTTAATTGCAGCGACGACAACGCTGCGCAAAATCGCCTCTTTTGCTACACTTCCGCATATGACGAACCAGGAAATCGCCAACGTCCTCCGGGAGATGTCTCTCTGCTACGAAATGGATGACATCGCGTTCAAGCCGGCCGCCTACGAACGCGCGGCGGACGCGCTTTCTGGCGCGCACGAACAAGCCGACGCGCTGTATGAGGCAGGCGGGCGCAAGGCGCTCCGAAAGATTGAAGGCGTCGGCGACGCCATCAGCCTTCATGTCGAGAAGCTGCTCAAGACGGGAACGTTCGCGGAGTATCGCGCGTGCAAAAAGCGCTATCCGATGGATTTGCTGCTGCTTACTTCCGTCGATGAGATCGGCGCCAAGCGGGCCAAGCTTCTCTACCAGAAACTCAAAGTAAAAACGCTTGCCGACCTTGAGCGCGCGACGAACAGCGAAATGCTGTCAAAACTTCCGGGGCTCGGCGCCAAGACGGAAGAAAAAATCCGCCAGAGCCTTGCGCGAATGAAAACCGTCACGGGACGGCACCTGCTTGGCGAGGTGCTGCCAATTGCCGAGCGCATGGTCGCGGAACTGCGGACCATTCGCGGAGTGAAGCAGGCCGAAGTCGCCGGCTCAATCCGACGACGCCAAGCGACCATAGGCGACATCGACATCCTGGTGACGACTTCGCGCCCCGAGAAAGTCATGGCAGTGTTCACCGGCTTCCGCGACGTGTCCGAAGTGCTGGAGCACGGCCCCACCAAAACGACGGTGCGCCTTACCAATGGCATGCACGCCGACGTCCGCGTCATCCCCGACGAGAGCTTCGGTGCCGCGCTGCAATACTTCACCGGCGACAAGAATCACAATGTCACCGTCCGCAAGATGGCTATCGCGAAAGGCCTGAAGCTGAACGAGTACGGGATTTGGCGCGGGAAGAAACGGTTGGCATCGCGGACGGAAGATGACGTCTACAAAGTACTCGGCATGACGACCCCGCCGCCGACGATCCGGTTTGACACGGGTGAAATTGATGAAGCAGTTGCGGCGTTCAATAAAAAATCGAAGCGCTAACAATGGACAGGTGCGCAGAAATGCCGTATGTTTTTCGCGCGCCCGGGTGGTGAAATGGTATACACTGGAGACTTAAAATCTCCCGTCCGAAAGGACATGCCGGTTCGAGTCCGGCCCCGGGCACCACGCAAAAGCCGCAGATTTTTCTGCGGCTTTTGCGTTACGACGGCTCGATCAAAATGAACGACCTGGGGAAGAGCCGTAAAAAATCCACCCGTTTATTGGGTGAATGCAGCAGACCCTAACGAAATGCCGACTGAAGCGCGACTGTGCAGGCTATTACT
Source organism: bacterium (assembly GCA_023246195.1). Lineage (GTDB taxonomy): Bacteria > Patescibacteriota > Patescibacteriia > SG8-24 > SG8-24 > JAHFIW01. Next base: position 64,462 of record JAHFIW010000002.1, on the reverse strand, counting down.
ACGGCGGCATACGCGAGGGCGTAGAGTCGCGGAAGTATTTCTTTCCGCGCTGCCGCATACCAATTCAGCAGTGCCATGAAGAACAGCATCACCGCGCCCAACGCCAGCATCGATGAACCTTGTTCGTACCCATTGCACGGCGGCGATCCGCACAACTCACTCCCGCACGGGAATACCGTGGGTGGGGATTGTCTGTCGACAAATTTTAACTCACTTTCCGTTCACCTGTGCAATTCACACGCATTCCTATACAATAAACCCATCAAAATGGTCGAAAATGACCGCGTGTATCGCCTAAACATGGACATCCATACAGAAATCGCAGAACCGATGGCGGAGACTCTGCTCGAACCGCAGGTCGAAAACGGCGAACAGGCCTTCGACCTGACTTTGCGACCGCGTCGTCTTTCGGAGTTCGTCGGGCAGGCCAAAATGCGCGAGAACCTCGGGATTTTTATCGATGCCGCAAAGATGCGCAACGAACCGTTGGAGCATGTGCTCTTTTACGGCTCCCCCGGTCTCGGCAAGACCACGCTGGCGCACATCATGGGCGAAGAACTCGGCGTGCGCGTACGCACCACTTCCGGTCCGGCACTGGAACGCGTCGGTGACATCGCCGCGATTCTCACCAACTTGGAGAAGGGCGACATCCTGTTCATCGACGAGATTCACCGCATGAACCGCGTCATCGAAGAAGTGCTGTATCCTGCCATGGAGGAGTTCGCGCTGGACATCGTCATCGGCAAGGGGCCGTCGGCGCGCACGGTCCGGCTCGACATCCCGCGCTTCACGCTCATTGGCGCCACCACGCGATTGTCCCTGCTCTCCTCTCCGCTGCGCGACCGCTTCGGTTCCACCTATCACCTCGAGTTCTACACCGTCGACGAACTGGCAACGATCGTCGTCCGCAGCGCCGGCATCTTGGGCACGGAGCTGCCGATGGAAGCCGCCACGCTCATTGCCTCGCGCTCGCGGGGAACGCCGCGCATCGCCAACCGTCTTCTGAAACGCGTCCGCGACTTCGCCGACGTGAAGGCCGGAGGACGCATCGATGCCGAGGTTACCGAAGCCGCGCTGACCATGCTGGAAATCGACGGTCACGGTCTCGATCCTACCGACAGGCGCATCCTGCACACCATCATCGTCAAGTTCGGCGGAGGGCCGGTCGGCCTGCAGACGCTGGCCGCCGCTACGTCGGAAGAAATCGACACGCTGGAACTGGTACATGAGCCGTTCCTGCTGCAGCTGGGCTTCCTCAACCGCACGCCGCGCGGACGAGTAGCCACTCCACACGCCTATGCCCATTTGGGCATTCCCTACCAAGGGCAAGAGCATCTCATCGACTAGAACTATGTTCAGCTTCCCCATCACTCTCATCCTCATCCCGTACGGCGTCATCGTGGCGCTGTTCCTGTTCATGTCCCTCTACAGCATCCATAATCTGGTGCGCTACGGCGCAACCTCGCACGGCAGCTTCTTGGCAACCTTCGCTTTCCTGGCCGGCGCGGTGTTCGTTTTCTTCTTCACCTGGCAGGCGCTCATTGGTACGGATTGGAGCCAGCAAATCAACATCGCCATACCGTTTTCCTCAATCCAACCCTCGTTATGATGGACCTAGACATACTTATCAAGAAGGATCCCGACGAGAGCATCATCTTTCAGATGCGCAGCCATTGGATTACCTTCCTCGGAGAAATCGCGATGCTGCTTGTGCTCACGGCATTGCCGATCGGCCTGTACGTCATGTTCAAGGACGTTTGGCCCACATTGCTTACCGGCTCCGTTTCCAAACCGATCATGGTGCTCTTCGCCAGCGCCTTCTACCTGATGCTCTGGCTGTTCTTCATCACCAAAGCCATCGACTATTTCCTCGACGTCTATCTGGTGACCACCGTCCGCGTCCTCGACGTCTCGCAACAGGGCATGTTCTCGCGCACGGTGGCAGAACTCGACCTGGCCCGCGTGCAGGACGTGACTTCCGAAATCAAAGGCGTCCTGCATTCGCTGATGGACTTCGGCAACGTCTACATCCAGACGGCCGGAGAACGTGAACGGTTCGAGTTTATCGATGTCCCGCATCCAGACAGGGTCCGCAAACAGCTGCTGGAGCTGGTCGAGAATGACCGCAAGCACCAGAGCCAGGAAATCATGGGGCTGACCCATTAAGAAAAAACCCTCCGATGACCTCGGAGGGTTTTTGATTCAGCGCGGCACGTCGTGGCAGTCACGACAGCGCGCCTCGTATTTTTCGTCGCCGCCCACGAACTCGGACGAACCGAGATCCTGAGAGGGCGGAGTAACCGTGATCTGCGTACGGTTTGCCGGAGCGCCGCAGCACATGCAGACCGCCTGCAGTTTGGTGACGGAATCGGCGACGGCCATCAACTGCGGCAACGCGCCGAACGGCTCGCCGCGGTAGTCAGTGTCGAGACCCACGATGATGACGCGGGTGCCGCGATCGACCAGCGCGGCGGCGACCCGCACGATGCCCTCGTCGAAAAACTGGGCCTCGTCGATGCCGACCACGCGGTGCTCATCGCGCACGCATTCCAGGATGTCGGCACTGCGCTCAACCGATACCGCGTGATGCGTGGCACCGTCGCGCGAGGCGATGGTGAGCGCGTCGGTGCGGATGTCGTGTGCCGGTTTGAACACGATGGTGCCGAGTTTGGCGATGGAGGCGCGACGCATGCGCCGAATCAGCTCCTCGCTCTTGCCCGACGACATGCAGCCGACGATGACTTCGATGGTGCCCTTCTTACGAACAGCAGACATGGTACCTCCTATGAAAGAACTGCCCGACGGAGTATAGCAGCGATTACGCCGACGTGAAGGGGACAAAAAAGACGCATGGAAATGCGCCTTATTTTGCTAAAAATGACTATTTTTTTGACTTCGACGCCGTCCACTTGTAGTTGGACCAAGTCCATTTGGCCAGCGCAGAGGCTTCATTGAACGACTCCCGCTGGTCGCTTGCGCCCATGACGACAATGAGCAGCGGATGCTGACGGGCGTCTTTTATCCTTACCGCGAAATTCCAGCCGGATTCGTTCAGATAGCCGGTCTTTCCGCCCATGACATACAGGCCGTTCTTGGCGTCAGTGAGCAGCCAGTCGGTGTTCTTCACCGTGTGCGTTTGGCTGGCGGCAACCAGCGTGAACGAGGATGTGGTCGTGGCACGCCTCACCTGCGGATTGTCGAAGGCCTCGAAAGCAAGTGCTGCCACGTCCGTGGCAGTGGAAATATTCTCGACCTCGATGCCCGAAGGGTCGACGAAGGTCGTCGACGTGAGACCCATCGCACGAGCCCTGTCGTTCATTGCAGCTACGAAGTCCGACTTTGCCAACCCCGTGGATCGCGCCACGGCATTTGCAGCGTTGTTGGCCGAGCCGATGAGCATCGAATCGAAAATCTCGCGAATGGTCAGCGGCGTCCCCGAAGTCACACGCAGACGCGCGCCGCCGACCTCGTCTTCGCTGACGATGGTGCCGGTCGAGTTCATGGACAAACCGCGGTCCGTCGAGACGAGCGCCGTCATCAATTTTGAAATGGAGGCGAGGGAGCGCGGCACCTGCGCATTTTTTGAAAGCAGTATCTTGCGGCTGCCGTCATCCACCACGATGACCTCCTTCGCCGTGAGTTTCGAAAAGTTAAACGCGGCACCGGTTGACCTCGCGGGCATCAGCGCCGCAGACCTTTCCTTGAGCGCACGGGGAGCGGTCGTCGCAATCGCCATCGGCGCCGTGGCATATGCCCCGAGAGCGTCCGGATATTCCTGACTGCCGTACTTGCGCGCCCACTCTTCCAATGAAGCCAACCCCTTCTGCTTCATCGCAACGGTGGCGACGCCGTTCTCGTCAAAAAACCGCTGCAAGTCGGTGCGCGATGCGTACACCGACTGCAGATTCGCCTTGGCGACGGCGTCTGCCAGATTTTCCGCGGCGATGACAGGCCCGGAGAAAGTCGAAAGGGCCGCGATCATGGCAAACGCGGCCCCTCTTACCAGATATTTTTGACAGATGAAGCGCATGGCTTGTGAAGTAAGACCATTCTCTGAAAACGGCTCGAGATGCATGCATATTCTTAGCGTATTTTAGAACAAAAATGCACCATTGTCAATCGGCGTTAAGGCGGAGTAACGTGCTATACTGTTGATAACATGACGCGAAACTGAACCGATTCTTACTCCGCAACGCATGTCGCAGGCACGGGCAGTCGCAAGCAACACCATCGTCCAGATTGCGGGCAGATTTGCCGGCAATCTTCTTGGCGTCGTGACCATTGCGGTGATGATGCGCAGCCTCGGGACCGACGGCTTCGGCGCCTATACGACGACCGTTTCTTTTTTGCAGTTTTTCGGCATCTTGGTGGACTTCGGGCTCACGCTTACCATGGCCCGGATGATTTCCGACGACAGTCATAACGAAGGCCGCGTGGCATCGAACGTGCTCACCCTGCGCCTGTTCTCAGCCATGGTGTTCTTCGGTCTGGCACCTATCGTCGGGCTGCTTTTTCCGTATCCGCCACTGGTGAAGACGGCCATTGCCGTCGGGGCGCTGTCATTCTTCACCATGACGGTGTCGCAAGTGCTCACCGGCATCTTTCAAAAACATCTTGCCACGAGCCGTTCAGCCCTTGCCGACACCTGTGGACGAGTGACCCTGCTCGCGGGAGTCGTCTTCGCCTCCGTGACGGGCGCGGGGCTTTTACCGGTCATCGCTTCGCTCGTTGCCGGTAATGCGGTGCAATTCGGCATTTCATTTTACTACGCGCGCAAACTGACCAAGTTGGAACTCGCCTTCGACATGGCGATGTGGCGCACCATCATCAAGGAGTCGTGGCCCATCGGCTTATCCATCGCCTTTAATCTCGTCTATCTCAAGGGCGACGTGGTCATCCTCTCGCTGTTGCGCCCGCAAGCCGAAGTCGGCCTCTATGGCGCGGCCTACAAGGTGCTCGACGTCATCACCGTCATACCGACGATCTTCATGGGGCTGATGCTGCCGATCTTGGCTCGCGCCTGGGCGGCAGGCAATCATGAAGAGTTCAGACGCAAGCTCAGCAAGGCATTCGACGCGCTTTCGCTGATAGCGCTTCCACTTGCATTCGGCACCTTCGTGGTGGCGCGCGACCTGATGAGCTTCGTCGGAGGCGGCAGGTTCGCGAATTCCGGACTCTACCTCGGCATCCTGATGATTGCCGGCGCCGCAGTGTTCTGGAGCGCGCTGTTCGGCTACTCCGTGGTTGCCATGGGCATGCAGAAGAAGATGATCGGGGCCTATGCCGTCGACGCCGCGCTGTCCCTGGCACTCTACGCCTACGCCATCCCCCGCTACGGCGCGACCGGCGCGGCCTGGGTGACGGTGTTCTCCGAATGTTTCATCGCGCTCATCACGGCGGCGGCAGTGCTTTCGACGTTGCGCCACATGCCGAAGCTTGGCGTGTTCATGAAAGCCGCGGCGGCAAGCGCGCTCATGGCCGTCTCGGTATGGCTGGCAGCGCCGCTCAACGTGCTGGTACGCGTGGCCATCGGCGGAGGCGTTTACGTGGCGCTGGTGATCGCGTTCGGGGCGGTTACCAAAGAAACGTTGGCTTCGTTCAAAAAAACTGCCGTACAGTAACGCGTCTGCACCTATGCCTCTCGTACCCGCCGCCATTCTCGCCATGCTGTTCCTCGCGCTCGCCATCTGGCGGCGCGAAGCGGCGCTCGCCGCGTTCTGCGGACTGCTTCCCGTATACCTCGTACGGCTTTCGCTGCCGCTCGGCATCGGCACGCTTCCTTCCACGCTGCTCGAAGTATTTTTTTGGGAACTGTTCGTCGCGTGGTATTTCATGGATGCCCCGGACGCAAAGAAGCCCGGCGCGTGGGATGCGCTGGAGGAGTGGGCAGTGCCGCTGACGATCTTCGTCACGGCCGCCACTATCAGCGTGTTTGTATCATCCGATCTTCGCGCTGCGCTCGGCCTGTGGCGCGCGTACATACTTGAACCGATCCTGTTCTTCCCGATGTTCGTGCACACGGTGAAGCGCGAAAAACACGGTATCTGGATGATCGCAACGCTCGGAACCTGCATATCGGTCATCGGCGTCACGGCCATCTATCAAAAAATCACGGGCTTCGGCATCCCCAATCCCGCATGGGCCGCTGCCGCCACTCGGCGAGCCACGAGCTTCTTCGGCTTCCCCAACGCCATCGCGCTGCTGTCCGCTCCCGTCGTGACGCTAATGGCCGGCTGGTCGTTAGCGTTGCTCCGCGCAAAGCGCTCAACGCGCCGGTTGCTGGCGATCCTTCCGGCGGCAGCTGCGTTGCTTGGCACCTGCGGCGTTGTCTTCGCGGTTTCCAAGGGCGGCATGATCGGCATCGCCGTCGGTATCACCGCACTCGGCCTGTTCGACAAAAAGCTGCGCGCATGGACGCTCGGCGCCATCATTGCCGCCTGCATGGTGGTGATGCTCTACCTTCCGGCCACCAACTTCTTTGCGCGAATCGTCGGCTTCCGCGAAGACTCGTCTTCCGTGCGCGGCATCATCTGGAGCGAGACGGCCAACATGTTCAAGGACAATCCCGTCTTCGGCGCCGGACTTTCCGGCTACCCCACGCGCATCGCGCCGTATCACACGCACTACTGGATCGAAATTTTCCAATACCCGCACGACATCCTCGTAAACTTCTGGAGCGAGACCGGCATGCTCGGACTCGGAGCGTTCATCTGGATCATCGTCCGCTTCTTCCGAAAATCGTGGAAACTGCATAAGAACGGTTGGATAGTCGCCACCAACGCCGCCGTGATGATCACCCTCTTGATACACGGCCTAGTCGACGTCCCCTACTTCAAAAACGACCTGGCTTTCCTCTTTTGGATTATCGTCGGCATCACCGAGAGCGTCCAAGCCGCATCGCGAGCATCGCTGCTTGATAAGGCCAAGGCGGTCGTGACAGGCGAGCCGATATCACCGTGGGTGACGTAGCAGGGGGCGGGGGTCTTTACGCAAAGAGAAAGGCATGATAATTTCCTACTGTAATCCTAGACCACGGGATAGGATCACCTGGAGAGGTGGCAGAGTGGTCGAACGCGTCAGACTCGAAATCTGATTTACCCGCAAGGGTAACGTGGGTTCGACTCCCACCCTCTCCGCCACGACAATTTCTTATCGGCAACCCGCGTACCCTTTGGGCGCGCGAGCAAGCAGATAGGAACGTGTCGCCAAAACAAAACGCCCCTGCGCGGGGCGTTTTGTTGTTCCTGCGGTGCTCTACGAAGAGGCCGAGATGATCGCGACGGGGCTGGCATCCAGCAGCGTCACCGTCTTGTCCTTGTACGTCAGCCTGCTCTTCAGGTTGGCGAGCAGTTCCCGCTTCTCGGTGGCGCTCCCCTCCCGCAGAAGGTACTTCACGTAGGCGCGGGTGTCGGAGGAAGTCGTCGTGGGGCCAGCATGATCCGCGTCGCCGCCCATCGCCTTCCAGAACCTGCCGCCTCCGACGAATTCGCGCTGGCACGCGACGTGTCGCGCGTCATTCCGGAAGATCGCCCGGGCCCAGATTTGACCGCCTGAAACCGTGGCCGCAGGCTGTTTCGTCTCATCCGTTTCGATTTTAGCATAAAAAAGTCTGGCCGCGAACTGAGTTCGCGGCCAGATAAGGGCCAAAGGGCCAGGACTAAGCGCCCAAGCGCCCCAGGGCTACTTGCGACGGGCGAGGAAGCGGTAGTCCGCGTCCCAGCGGCACCCGGGGCCGCCCCAGCGCAGGCTCAGCCCGCGCCGACCGCCGCCCCCGCACAGGTCCAGGACGCCGCGGCCGCCACCGGGATTCACCCATGAGGAACCGAGGGCGACGATCGGGAACTTGCGCTGTTCCTCGGGGTTCTCCGCGCCGTAGGCGAGGAGTTCCTCGATCCAGGCCGAACGCAGGCCGCGACGGTCGAGATTGATCTCGACCTGTGCGGTGGTCATCACCTTGCCGAAATGGATGGCCTCGAGGCCGTCGGCGGTGAACCGCTCGGCGCTGACTTTGAAGTTCTTCTCGTTGATGTCCGAGTTGGCCCAGTCGTAGCGGCCGGCGGCGACCATCTGGGCGAGGGTCCTGGCCGCAGTGCCGACGATGAGGTCGGCCAGCTTGCCTCGGAGCGCCTCGTCGGAGATGACCCGGCGGATGCTGTCGTCGTCCCCGCCCCGGGCGTAGACGGCCTGGGCGAGCTTCTGCACGACGTCGTATGCCGTGCCGGATGCGCTGACGAACTCACGATTCTTTCCCATGACTCTCTCCTGTCTCGGCCATTCCATTTTCCCGCCACCATGGCGGGACACGGGACTTGCCATCTGACGAACTTACGTGAGCCTAGATTACCATATTTTGGCGTTTTTTTCAACGATGAACGACAGAGGGTGAAAAGCAAAATGAGACAGTTCCGAGGGGTGGGCGTAAATGTGCCGTTTTGCTGAGCGGGGCGCAAAAAACTGCGACATGGGACACTGGCCGGATTTTCGGCCTTAAGAAGGCTAGGGCTACCCTCGGGCCTCTTTTTGACAGGGATAACTTGTTCGCGTAAACGAGTGGTTCAGGGTAAAATAGCTATCAATTGAACCTAGTCAGACCTATGACGAAACCGGCTTACATTGAGAAAATTGACGCGCTTTTGAAGCCTACAAGCCATAGGACTCCACCGCCATCGTTAAAACGCCAGCATGTCTGGCGTTTTTACGTTGGCCCATTTAAAAAAACGACCCCTGCCGAAGGGGCCGCCTGCCATGCTAGATGATGTCCAACCGGTCCGTCGCAATCGCGGCCACGCCAAGTTCTCGCAGCCGATCGGCTTCCTGCTTGGTGTTGACGGTCCAGGCATGAATGTCCAAGCCTCTGCTGCGGCACTTTTCCACGAACTTGGCGTTCACCAAGGTGTGATTCGCCGAGATGATGGTCGCTCCGGATTTCAACGCCGAGGAAACGGCCCGAAGACGTCGGTGCGGGGCGTATACGCCACCCAACTCCGTGCGCAATGACGCCCCTCCCTCATTTCTGAAAGCAAGCAGCGACTTGCGGCCATAGGCGATGACAATAGTCTGACGCAGGATGCCCATGCGGCGAAGCGCACGCACCACTACGCCTTCCATTCCGCGAGACTTCACGTCGATCTTGATATCAGCACGCCCGCGCAGCACCTCCAGCGCCTCGGCAAACGTGGGAATCGGCTCACCGTTAGCCAGCCTGAACGTGCGCAATTTTTCCAATGTCAGCTTGGACACCTTTCCCTTGCCGTTGGTGACACGATTAATGGTCTTGTCGTGAATGACCACGGCATGGCCGCCGCGGCATGACCGCAGATCCATTTCGACCATGTCCGGCGAAAACGAGAGGGCCTTCTCAAAGCCCTGGAGAGAGTTCTCGGGTGCAAAGTACGGCGCTCCTCTGTGGGCAATTCGTAAAGTCATCATGGTTCCATTTCAATAGCACATAACACCGACGATACCACTCGCCCGCAGTTCCGAAAAGACCCCTTTAACCATGTGTGCTATACTTTCCTCACATTTACTCCATGAATATGCGGAAATTCCTCCCTCTTGCCGCCTTTGTCTCATCATTGTTGCTCGTCGGTGCGGGCTGCCCCCTGTTGGGAGGCAACTCATCCGTGCAGCTCAAGCCCGTCACCCTTCAATACTGGCGCATTCAGGATGACCCGTCCGCGCTCGACGCGCCGATAGCCGCGTACGAAAAGCTGCACCCCAACGTGAATGTCATCGTGACCACGCAACGAGAGGAAGACTACGACCGCACCTTGCTCGAAGCTTTCGCGCTGAACAAGGGACCGGACATCTTCAGTGTCCCCAACACCTGGCTGGGCGAGTGGACGCCGAAACTCCTGCCGATGCCCAAGGAGACGACTGTGGCCACACAGCAGGTCAACGCGCAAAAGCAGATCGTCACGGTCAAGCAGAAGCAGCCGACCATGAGCATCCTGGACTTCACCAACCGCTACGTGGAAGGCATCACCAAAGACCTCATCATCTCCGTCACAGACAAGCCGGGAACCGCGCCCACCAGTCACATTCTGGGGCTGCCGCTCTCCGCCGACACGCTGGCACTTTTTTACAATCGCGACATCCTCAAACGCGGCAGCATCGATAAACCGCCGGTAACCTGGCAAGACGTGCAGGCTGATGCCGCCAAACTGACCATCTTCGACACCACGCCGGCCCCCGCCGCCGCAAACGTGAATGCGGCCAACGTCAACGCCGCCCCCGCGAACGTCCCCGCACCAGACGCACCCAAGGTCATCAAGCAGTCAGGCGCAGCCCTCGGCCTCGGCAAGAACGTGATGAACAACGTCGACATCTTGTCGGCCATCATGTGGCAGAACGGCGCGATGATGGCCGACGACAGCGGCTACGCGAATTTTGCCAATTTCACGCCTGCGACCCAAGGCAAGCAGTTTCCGCCCGGCATAGAAGCGCTGATCTTCTATCAGAGCTTTGCCATCCCCACTTCCAGCAACTACTCCTGGAACGCCCAAATGCCGCAATCGCTCGACGCCTTCATCGCCGGCAAGACCGCTTTCTACTTCGGCTACCCCTCAGACGCGGCCAAGATCCGCGACCGCAGCGCAAAGATCGACTTCGGAGTCGCGCCGCTGCCGCAAGTCGATACCAGCAACCCCGTGAACGTGCTGCACTATCCGGTCGAGGTGGTCTCCAAGAAGACCCTTGCCCCCGACGAAGCCTGGGACTTCCTTCAGTTCATCACCGGCCCCGATCAGGTGGGGACGTTCCTCACGGCAACGAAGCGCCCCACGGCATTGCGCGGGCTCATCGGATCGCAGCTTACCGATCCCGACATTGCCCCCTTCGCAGGACAAGTGCTCACCGCAAAAAGCTGGTACAAGGGCACCGACTACGGCAAGGTGGAAGCCGCCTTCAACCTGATGATTGAGACGTATCCCACCTTCTTAGCGCCGGAATACCAGCCAATCGTGGCTCAGGCCGTAAGCTCGGTAAACGAAACCGTACTGTTCCGCTAAAATTGACGAACATCAGTGAACGGGCGGCGGCCGATGGCTGCCGCTTTTTTGTACTTACGCGGCCTTTTCGGAATGCTCCGTTTTCCGTATACTTGTGAGGCTATGAACATCCGCAAAGCTATCATCCCCGTCGCCGGCCTTGGAACGCGTTTCCTGCCCGCAACGAAGGCACAGCCAAAGGAAATGCTGACCATCGTCGACAAGCCTGCCATTCAATACGTGGTCGAAGAAGCCGTGGCCGCAGGCATCGAAGAGATCATTTTCGTCACAAGCCAGCAAAAGCGAGCCATCGAGGACCACTTTGATCGCAACGCCGAACTGGAATCGCGACTGGCGTCGAAGGGCAGGACCAAGGAGCTCGCAAATCTGATGAAGATTTCCAACCTGGCAAAGTTCGCCTTCGTCCGGCAGCAGGCGCCGCTCGGAGACGGACATGCCATTCTCTCCGCGCTGCCGTTCATCGGCGCGGATGAGCCGGTAGTAGTGATGTTCGGAGACGACATCTTCGATGCTGAAGTATCGGTGACCTCGCAGCTGATTGCCGCCTACGAGCGTTATCATGATCCGGTCATCGCGCTGTACGACGTAGGCAAGAAGAACGTCTCCAAATACGGCATCGCCGGCGGCAAGAAGATTTCCAAGTACGTGATGGAGCTGAACGGATTCATCGAGAAGCCCGCTGCCGACAAGGCACCGTCCACCTTTGCTGCCGTCGGCCGCTACGTGGTCACTCCGGAAATCCTGCATCTCCTTAAGACCCAAAAACCCGGCAAAGACGGCGAGATTCGCCTGGCGGACGCCTTCATCACCCACCTGAGCAACAACAAGCCCATCTACGGCAAGGTGGTGGAAGGCATCCGTTTTGACTGCGGCAGCAAACTGGAATTCATGATTGCCGCCGTCCATTTCGCCCAGCGTCATCCCGAAGCCAACGCCGACGGGGCCTTCACTCGCTATCTCAAGTCCGTATCTGCGGGAAAATTGAGCAAAAAACGTTGACCAATATGCTACGCAACTCCTCACGGCGGTTCTCCGCACTCACCTTGCTCGCAGGTCTCGCTACGCTGCTGGTTCTTGGCGGATTCGGCTGCACGCTTTTCCCTAATGCGCAGGTGGCGCAAAAGACCAAGCCCATCACCCTCAAGTTCTGGAGCGTCTATGACGATGCGGATTCGTTCGGTGACGCGTTCACCGCTTACCAGGCGATTCACCACAATGTCAGCTTCGACTTCAAGCGCCTGACCTATGACGAGTACGAAAAGCAGATCCTCAACGCGCTCGCTGAAGACCAGGGGCCGGACATCGTCAGCCTGCCGGCAACATGGATGCATCGTTTCCAGCCGGAGCTGATGCCGGTACCGCAGACGCTGACCCTGGCCTACCGCGAAATCCAAGGCACCATCCAAAAGCAGGCAGTGACGGTGATCCACAGCAATCCGGGCATCACCCTCAAGCAGCTGGCCAACGATTACGTTGACGTGGTCTCGCAGGATGCCGTGATGCTCACCGCGCAAGCCGATCCCAAGATGCCGCTGATACCGAAAATCTACGGACTGCCGCTCTCTGTAGACACGATGGCACTTTACTACAACAAAGACCTCCTCAACCGCGCAGGCATCGCGCAACCCGCAGGCGACTGGAAAACCTTTCAGGACCAAGTCAAAAAAATCACCAAGCTGGACCAGACAGGCACCATCATCCAGTCCGGCGTGGCACTGGGTACCGCCGACAACGTGGAGCGCGGTACGGACGTGCTGAGCCTGCTCATGATGCAAAACGGCGCGAACATGACCGACGACTCCGGAACCGTGACCTTTGACCGGTACCCGCCAGAGCTCGCGGGACGTCCCTTTCCTCCAGGAGCAGAAGCGCTCATTTTCTACACCGACTTCGCCAACCCGGTGAAGGAGGTCTACACCTGGAACGATAAGATGCCGAACTCATTGCAGGCCTTTGAGAACGGCCAAACCGCATTTTTCTTCGGCTATTCCTACCACATGGCGCAGATACGTCTCGCCAACCCCAAGCTGAACTTCGGCGTCTCGTCCTTCCCGCAGATCGAAGGCAACAAGCCCATCTACTATCCCAACTACTGGATAAACGCGGTCACTTCCAAGACACAAAATCCAAACGAGGCCTGGGACTTCGTGGAATTCATGGCAAAACCGGAAAACGTGAAGTCTTACCTGGCAAAGACGCACCAGCCGGCTGCCCTGCGCAGCCTGGTCAACGACCAACTGCAAGACCTTGACCTGAACGTGTTTGCCTCTCAAGAATCGGCAGCCAAAAGCTGGTATCATGGAACGGACGCGGTAGCTACCGAGCAGGCGTTCCAAGACATGATTCGTCAGATGCTCGCCGGCAATGCCGATCCCACCAAGATCCTCGAGCTCGGCGCCTCTAAGGTCAATCAAACGATTAAGTGAAAACAAGATTCGTGACCATACTGATATGCGCAACAGCCACCGACCCTACGCCATAATTGCCACTGTTGCGATGATCGCGAGTTTCGCCTTCGCCGCCATGCCGGCACTGGCCACGACCATCGTCCCGCCCTGCGCCACCAATCAGGGCGTTAACGCGCCGGGTCTCGGCTGCATCGAAGAGACCTTTCTCAACGTCGCCTCGCTCATCATCGCGGTCACTGGTAGCTTCGCCCTGCTGATGTTCGTCTATGGAGGCTTCACCATGATCACCTCGAACGGCGCAGAAAAAAAGGTCTCGGAGGGCAAGACCATTCTCACTAACGCGGTCATCGGCATCATCCTCATCTTCCTCGCGGGATACATCATCGATTACATCAAGTTGCGGCTCACCAAGGGGCAGGTGAAAGCGACTTCCTGTACCGATATGGCGCCGTCTGGATATCAGTGCATGAGTGACCCCACTCAAGGGCGCGACTGCAGCACGGTCTACAGCGGCTGTGGATCTGCCGGCCAATGCTGCATCCCGCTGACGCCGGACGAGCTCAAGGCCGCCGCACAGGAAGCCGTTCCCGTTGCTCCCACCCCATAATCGCGAACACTATGACGTCGAACCGCCCGTTTTCCGTGACCGTCCGTAAAGTTGCCGCGATTACCGCGATTGTTTGGTTCCTCGCGCCGGCGGTTGTCCTAGCTGCCGTAAAATGCAACTTTGGTGACCCGAAAGCGCCGGCCACTGGCTGCTTCGCTGACCAGGCTGATTGCGAGGCAAAATTGAACTGTACCTCTTCCGCCTGCGGCGGCAAGCAATGCTTCTGCCAACCAGACGCATCGTGCACAAGCGCCGCCGCTGCCGCCGCGGCGGCAACCAAGCCTCCCGCAAAGACCATGCTCGTTGACCCGCTCGGCAACATCACCATCCGCCAACTTGTCGGTCGCGCCACCAATCTCTTGATGGGACTCTCCGGCAGCTTCGCCCTCCTTGCCTTCGTCTATGGCGGATTCAAGATGATCACCGCAGGCGGCAACGAAAAAAAGTACGCCGAGGGACTCAACAGCCTCAAGTGGGCGGTCATCGGCCTCCTTGTCATCTTCGGCTCCTTCATTCTCCTGAACGCGCTGTTCGCCGCTCTCGGAACCGCATCTTCTTAACCAAGCACTTATGCGAAACAGCACGATTCGCCGATCATCGCTTTATACCGTCATCTCCTCGACCGCGATCCTCGCCGTTCCGTTCGTGGCACTTGCCGTCGACCCGCTTCACCCGCTCGGCTCAACGACCATCGAGACCGTCATCGGCAGGCTCATCGGGGCCGTCATTTCTCTTCTCGGCGTCTTGGCATTAGTGGTCTTCATCTGGAGCGGATTCTCCTGGATGATTTCCGCCGGCAGTGCAGATAAGATCAAGGTCGCAAAGAAAAACATGGTCTATGCGGTCACCGGACTCATCGTCTGCTTCAGCTCGTATGCGATCCTGAAGTTCGTCCTCAACGTGGCCATCTTCGGCGCCGCAAGCAAATAAGGCCTGTTCTCAATAAGGCAAAACTCTGATATACTAAAGACATCCATCCACATGGATGTCTTTTATTGGACATGGGGATAACCTTCGCCCATGGCCTGCTACGCCGCCAATCTGGCGCGAAACGTGGCTTAAACCCAGTACTAGCGCTATGCGCAAAGCAACCATTACGAAAATCGCAGCCGGTGCACTGACCGTCGCTGCATTTGCAGCCCCGGCCATCGCCTCCGCAGCGGGCGTTGACCTCGGCCTCAACTACGCCACGGCCATCGGTCTCGGCACGCAAGACGTCCGCAGCACGGTCTCGAGCGTCATCAAGGCGTTTATGGGCTTGCTCGGCATCGTCGCCGTCGTCATCATCCTCCTCGGAGGCTTCAAGTGGATGACTGCCGGTGGATCAGAAGAGAAGGTCGGAGAGGCCAAGAAACTCATCATTTCGGGTATCATCGGTCTCGTCATCATCATGTCGGCTTATGCCATCGCGCAGTTCGTGGTTGGCTCCGTCATCAACGGAACAAGCTAGTTCCAAAAACGATCCCCGCCCTCAACCGAGGGCGGGGATTTTTTGTCGTAAAAATCCCTAAAAAAAGGTAGGATTAAGTCTGAAGTAACCTGTGTGGATATCTGCAGATTCTATGCGCATCTCAAGCACGACAACTAAAGGTGCCGCGACATCTGGGACAATCGTCGCCTCAATGCTCTTTGCGGCCAAAGCTTTAGCCGCGCCATCAGCCAATTTAAGCGATATTTCCGGACTCTCTGCGACGGCGGGAGCCGCGGGCGTCGGGGGAACGGCAACCGATCTCCCCACGATTGTCGGCAGCCTCATCGGTGCCGCACTCAGCCTGCTCGGCGTGGTCTTCGTGGCCCTCGTCATCTATGCCGGATTCCTCTGGATGACCGCCCAAGGCAACGACGAGAAGGTGAAGCAGGCCAAGAAGCTCCTCTCTGGCGCAGTTGTTGGACTTGTGCTAATATTTGCTTCATACGCTATCACGAATGTCGTTATTAGTTCCCTAAGCACAGCGCTTTCGAAGTAAGACCTGGTCGACCACAATGACCTGGACTGCTGAGAATCAATCGTTAATTAATCACAATCTGGTCACTAAGCCAGTTCATCTATGAAGAAGATTTCCTTAAAGAGCATCGTCGCCGGATCGCTCGCCGCAATCGGCAGCATCTCCGCCCCTCTCGCCGTCCTTGCGACCACCAGCCTTGATAACATGAAGGCCAGCGCGGGCATTACTGCCACATCGGCGGGCGTCAATGCAGGCGGCACGAATGATATCTCTAAGCTCATCGGCAACCTCATCGGTGCCGCTCTCGGACTGCTCGGTGTTATCCTCGTTTGCATCATCATCTATGCCGGATTCCTCTGGATGACCGCCCAAGGCAACGACGAGAAGGTGAAGCAGGCCAAGAAGATGATTTCCAATGCGGTCATCGGCATGGTCCTCATCTTTGCCGCTTACGCCATCACCAACTTCGTCATCACCGCGCTCTCCAACTCTCTCACGACGACATAATAAAGTCCGAGAAAAAAGAAAAGGGGTCTCAGCAAGCGCTGGACCCCTTTTTGCATCCGAGAACCGGATGCGCGTGCCGTACTTCAGATCTCGACGCCGGAACCGGTGAGCCGCACCAGGTGATGCCCGTAGCCGTTGACGTGCGCGCCGATCATGCCGTTCCAGCGAAGATCGAACAGTCGGACCATTCGGCTTCCGCTGAGAGTGTACTCGGCACCGGTGATGGAGTGCGGGCCAGGCTCGTCCATGCAGGTGTAGACCGACGCGTGCGGCGGGACGAACGAAGGCAGTTGGCCTTGTGCGCCGACGACCGCGACGTCGAGCCCGTCGAACTGAAGGGCGACGAAGTTGTCGCTTTCGTTGACGAACTCGATCGCGAGCGGTCCGCTGCGGCAGGTCCGTGCGGGGACGTTCAGAAAGCCGACGTTCTTCGGAGGAACGGCCACCGGACCGACCATCATCTGCTGAGGGCCGACGCCGTAGGCGCCCATCTGGTAGTCGCCAGCTGCCTGCATCGGCATCTGCTGGAACGACGAGCCGCAGCCAGTGACGATGAACGTGACGAGGATCGCGACGAGCGTAATGAGCTTGCTATTCATTGAGTGACCTCTTCTTCTATTCGTTGGATGGTTTCGTGTCTGACGTGACGTCGCAGCTTTTTAGGGCTGCTTGGCGCTCGGATCGGCAGCTTCGCCCTTGTTGGCACGAAGCGCCGCCAGAACGCTGAGCGCCGCGTCGGCGCGAACGCGAGCTTCGTCTGCTCGCTTCTGGGTTTCGTCGAGCTCCTGTCGCGAGACCGGCTTTTGGGCCGGGGTCGCGTCGGGAGGCGGGACGGTCGACGGTGCGGACATGGTCGGCACCGGCGTGACGGGGAGCGCGATCGGGGCCATGCAGATGCCGTTCGGGCAGTAGTTGAAGCGGTAGTCGCCCACCGGTCCGACCATGCCGTACGGGTACATCATGCCGCTGCCGACCGCCGAGCGGTAGGTCTCGGCGTTGATCTCACGCGCTCGGTTCATCGAGAGCGTGGCTGCCATGTACTCCGGGGTGGTTGAGCGCCCGGCGACCTGGTAGCCGCCATCCTTCGCGCTGAAGGACGCCGTATTCATGCAGCCCATACTGAGAAGGCCGCCGAGGATGAGCGCCGCAATCGAGAATGACATTTTCATTGAGAACTCCTTCGGGTTGTCAGGGAACCAGTGTTCAGCGTTTGATCCCGCATGACTATTTTGCTGAACATAGTACTCTAGCATTTTTTGACCATTTTGTCAAGACTGGCAGGTCGATATTTTTGCTGTAATAAGCCAATATAATTAAGCTAAAATAAGCCAAAAAAAACCCCGATAGCAGATGCTACCGGGGTTCCACACACGAGAAGCCTCGTTGTGGCGTGACCGGCCGTTACTTGGCCGGCTTGATGTCCGGGAACTGGTCCAAAGCGACGAACGGATCGCCGGCCTTGGACAAGTTGGTTCCTGCGCCCTTCGACACCGAACGCGTCGGGGGCTTCTTTTCTGCCTGAGATGACGAGGTCGTTTCGGCCTTGGCCGGCGCCGCTTCCGTTTTCACGGTCGAGGCTCCGTTTTTGACCGCAGCGGGTGCGGGGGCGACAGTCGCCTCCGTGCTCCAGTATTGACCGGTCTCGAGAAGATGGATGTTCTTCTCCAACTCCTTCACCCGCGAGACATCGCCTTCATTGCAGTACTTGCCGTTGCACTCATTGGCGGCGCGGGCGCGAATGCCGACGAGCTCCTCGTTGTACTTCTTGAGCAGCGTCTTCTCGGCATCGGTACGGCCGTCGGTACCCAAAGCGTAATCGCTCGCGTTGTCCATTGCGCTGAGAAGGCGCGGACTCACCAGACGAACCGTCGAGACGGCGAGCGTGCCCACCATGAGCACGAGTAGCGTCCCCTTCGCGAATTTGCCGCCGTACCAACGTGCGGCCATGACGGCGGCGAGACCGAGCAGCGCCGTAGCGACGACAAGCGCCGTGCCGACCGAACGCCAGACCGGAATGATCTGCGCGTAGATGCAGACGCCCGCAATCCACGCCATGATACCGTAGAAGTACACCATGTACTTGTTCACTTCTTCGGTCTCGAGCGTCGGCATGAAGTTCAGGGCGACCTTGGCGGCCTTGCTGCACCCGATGACGACGTAGGCATACGCCTTTGCACGGACGAGGACGACTCCGCACAACAGCGTTGCGAGGAATCCCGCCACCATGATGAACCACCGGCCCGCGTTGACCCCGGCGACGGTGTCGGAGTTCGCGGCGATGATGACGCCGGTCACCAACGCCGCGACGGGCGCGACGAAGGTGACGATGATGAGGTTCTTCATGGACTCGAGGCGCTTCTCGGACGCGTTGACGATGTCACGAGTCGTACCCTTGATGAGCAGACCGATGACGCTGAGGATGTGTGAGCCGGACTCCGGCTCTGCCTGAGTCTCAGACTTGATTTCAGTCTTCTTGTCTTCCGTATTTTCCATTTGTCAATCTCCGTATTCGTCGTAAGCGTTGGCAAATCCATTCGGAGACGGAGAGCGTATTCTCTCCGTCTCCTGCCCATTCCCCACCTAGAAGATGAGGAAAAGGGACTTCACGAAGCGGGCAGTCGCCTTGAGAACGCCCTCTTTTTCCGGCGCTCTGCTGCTACACAGCACCGCGACGGTGATGCGCGGATTTTCACCGGCGTCGTTGTCCCGAAGCCGCTTGGCGACGGGAGCGAAGCTCGCGTCGAAGGCACGACCCGTGTTGACGGCCTCCTTGAGACCGACCTTCAAGACCGTGAGTGCCTGCATCGAATGCCGCTCGATCGCCTGACCGAAGAGCAGAAGATACTGTGCCGTCCGATGCGAGCCGTTGCTGTTTTCGAGCAGCGTCAGCAGCTCGTAGACGAGATCCGGCGCATCCTTGATCACGTGGAGCAGCGCGTGAAGCTCCTCCTCCGAATCAAGATGTTTGAGAAATGCATCGACCCTCACGCGTTCGTCGGCCGGAAGGCCTTTGAGCCACGTGAAGAACACGACGCGATCCTTGGGCTTTGCCCGGTTGATGACTTCCATCGGCGAGCGCGGCGGGAGTCTCGAGGCTTCGGCCTTGGCGGGTGCCGCGGCCTGAGCTTTGATGTCCGCCTGCACGCCGTCGAAGCAGCAGGGTGCGCGCATGAAGTGCTGCTGTTCGGCCTCGAGGAGAGTGATCTCCACGTTGACGGCCGGAGGCTTCGCGAGTCGGCTCTGAATTCCCGCGCAGCTCGGAGAGTGGAGAAGCCTGTCGATGATGACGTACTTCTTCTCCATCGCCGCCCTGAAGCCGTCCTTGACGGCGTCGCCGTACTCCTGCGGGGTGATGTTCTTCATCCCGCCCTTCTCCTGCACCTTGGCGGTCACGTGGCGTGCCGCCTCGAGAAGCGAGTCCTTGAACAGGTCTCGCGCGACGTCCGACGTGAACAGCTTGCGCCCAAGCTTCGAGGATATGAGGCCGACGAAGTTGGGCAGGCCGTTGCTTGCCAGGATGACGCCAGGCGAGAGCGCCCTGAGGGCGATGTCGACAGCCCTGATGTCCGCAAACTTGTCTACGGACCATCCCACGATACTCTGCAGTATCGGCAGAACGGCCGCAGCCAAATCTTCCTCGGCGTCAGCCATCTTGCTGTCAGTATCCTTCTCTTCTTCACTCATTTTGAGTCTCCTGTATTCGTTGAAATTGTCAGGGAACGCTCGGCATTGGATTACCGGTTACGTTGCCACGATTGTCACCATGACATCGTAACGAATCACCCTAGCAGAAAATGACGATTTTGTCAAGGATGTTTGGAGGTCATTCTTGGCTAAGGTCAGCCATATTTGGCGATGATTTTTTATGCTTAACAAAGCCGTAAAAATGCCTCGCCAATATGCTAAAAAATCGCTATATTGAGCCTATGGATATTTGGTTCAAATCTCTCTCAACCTGGCTCAAAAAAAATGAAAAAACGGCTCTGTTGAGCGCGATTTTTCTTCTTTTTATTACACTTTCTGCAGCCTGCCTTTGGAAATACGCCATTTTCGGCTATAACGGCATCGATTTGGCTTATTTTAGCCAGGTTTTTTGGAATACGGTTCATGGCCGCTTCTTTGTACAGAGCATCCATCCGCATCTGTCTTTGGGCGATCATGCCGAGTTCGCCATCCTGCCGTTGTCGTTGCTTTATGCGTTCGTACCCGGCCCGCGTACCCTGTTGGTAATGCAGGCATTCGCGCTTGCCGCATGCGCCTGGCCGGTGTGGCGCATCGCCAGATTCCGCTTCTCCGAACGCATTGCGGCGACCATTCCCCTTGCGGGCCTGATGATGGCCGCCGCATTTTTGCTGAACCCGTCACTGCAAAACATCGGCCTGTTCGAGTTTCACGTCTTGGCCTTCGCGATCTTCCCGCTGCTGATGGCAATGTTGGCATATGAGACGGGTGATAAAAAATGGTTCGTGGCCTGGTGCGTGATGGCGTTACTGGTGCGCGAGGACGTTGCCTTGGTAGTGGTTATGATGGGATTGCTGGCATGGCTGGAGGGAAAATCAAAATGGTGGCGGCTCACTCCGTTCTTGCTCGGCACGGCGTGGTTTCTTGCCGCCATGCGCTTGATTGCTTTTTTTTCTCCAGATGGCGCATACAAGTATCGTATCTATTACGAATGGCTCGGTTCCAATCCGACGGAGATGCTAAAAACTCTTTTCCTGCATCCCCTGCTTGTCATCGGGCACATCGTGAGCTTTGCGAACTTTGAGATGCTGCTCGGATTCTTGTTCCCGTTCGCCCTGTTTCCGATCTTCAAGCCGCGCCGGTTACTACTGGCCGTCGGTCCGTTGCTGCAGATCATCCTTGGCGCGCCTGGCGGCGGAGAGCTCATACTCGAGACGCACTACGCCACGCTTTTCATTCCGGCTTTGGCGCTTACGGCAATTGACGGAGCCGCTGTCGCTCCCGATGTCTTCCGAAAACGGGTCCGTCTGCTGTCGCAGATTAGTGCGGAAAAAGCGTCGTTCGGATTGCTGCTCTTGTGCGCTGCTTATGGCGCAGCGACGCTGGGGCCGCTCCCCGCAGCCGTCCACCAGGCGCTGACCGACCGTCTTGCCTACGTACGAGCGCAGCGCGACTGGTCGTTGCTTAGCCGAGTGCCCGCCGACGCAAGCATCGCCGCAAGCTACGCGCTCCTCCCCGCGCTTTCATCTCGGCAGCACCTCACGTCGCTGCATTATGTGGCCTTGGGAGTGACGCAGTTCGCCGAAAAGCCCTACGTGCCGCCAGAGGACCTGCGAATGGTCGCGCTCGATGCCGACGACCTGCTCACCTACCGCACGCAGTTCCTGAAGACCGCATGGGCCGCACCGCACTACGCCGGATGGCGGCGACGTCTTGAGTCCGTCATGGGCACGCCGATTTTTTCCGACGGTACGGTGATGCTTTACGACCGGTCTTCGGCAGCTCCGCCCGTCATGTTGGCACCGGCCCTGATTCGCATTGCGGGAAAGAAGGCTTCTCCGTTCGCTGATGCCGTAACGGATGCGCACGGCACCAAAGTCAGATTCTCCATCGACCTCGGCACGGACGCCTTACCCGACGGCAGCGCAATACGCTACCGCGCACTGGACGCACGCGGACGAGAAGTCATCGACGATGCGCTGCCCGTGGATTCGCCGATGCCCTGGACTTCGCGCAACGGCGGCACGGCACTGCAATTTTCTGCCACTATTCCCGCATGGGCCATATGGCCGCTACGGCCGGAAGCGACGATAACAACGTCCGACTCCACCCTAATGCTCAACGGCGTACGGACAGCCGTACGGAACGGACAACCCGCGAAGTCCGTAAGGACATTCGACTTCCCGACGGTGGATCAGCAAAAATAAAAACGGCCGGGAACAGTAGCCGTGCCGTTTTTTATTTCTGAAATGCCGCCTCGGCTTCCCGCGGGACGGTTCCGGGAGGATCATGCCCGAAACGGCGGCGTTTTTCGTTTCACCTGTCTTGCGCGAAGTGAACCGATAATCGAGAAAAACTGCATGACTTCTCGCCACGTCAGCTTGGACTTTCCGTGCATTCGATCTCGAAAAGTAATCGGCGTCTCCACGACCTTGAAGCCGAGACGCTCGGCATAGAAGACGGTCTCTTCTTGGAAGGCGTAACCGTTGCTGGCAATCGGCTGCGCCAGGAGCTCAGCGGCAAGATCCGCGCGGTAGCAGCGGAAGCCAGAGGTGACGTCACGGGTCTTGAGGCCGAGCGCCAGTCGTGCCACGGTCATGGCTCCTCCGCTCATGAAGTGCCTATGCGGACCCCATCCGACCACGTTGCCGCCAGGAACGCGACGCGAACCGATGGCCAAATCCGCACCTTGTTCCACCAACGCGATCAGTCTCGGCAACGCCGAAGGGTCATGCGAGCCATCGGCATCCATCTCGCAAACCGCCTCAAAGCCGCGCTCGAGGCCGTAGCGAAAACCCGCCAAATACGCGCTACCGAGACCGAGTTTGCCCTTGCGATGCAGCACGAACACGCGATCGGGATACTGCACGTTCAGCACGTCAGCAAGCTCGCCGGTACCGTCGGGCGACCCGTCATCGACTATGAGCAGCGCGACGCCTGAAGGCGTGGCGGCCAAAATCGAAGCGACGACAGACTCGACGTTTTCGCGCTCGTTGTAGGTGGGAATGACGACCAGTGTTTTCATAAGGACATCGTATGCCCGTCGCAAAGGAGGTGCAACGGAAGACATCAGTCATTCAGGGAATATACGGAATACTCGCCGGAGACGAACTGTCGGGTAAAGCCCGGCTCACGCAACGATGCTCCGCCGAGCGCGCGCTCGCGTGGCCCCACGATGACCTCCGTGATGCCGTGAGCCTTTGCAAAGGCGCGGCGCTCATCGTCGCTCATGCGCGCGAAGAAGTCGGTGACCTCGTCGAGCTTCGCCGGGAGATTGACGGTGTTTGCCCAATGACCGACGTAGACCCGCCTTTCGCCCGAGCCCATGACGTCATTCCCGGTGCCGAGGGTGCAAAGGACGACGGTATCGGACGGTGACTCGTTGCGGACCCAAGCAAGCACGGAGGATTCATCGTGGCTGAGGAAAAATATGGCGTCATTGTCGTTGGCGGGACTGGAGGCGGCGACGCTTCGTACGACCGTAGAAAATGTCGACGGAAGAAAGAGGGCTATCGCCAAGAATCCGACACTTAACGCGTTCAATCGCTTTCGAATAACCGGAGCGTTTACAAATGCCAACACTGCCGGCACTGCCAAGACCGTCAACGGAAATTGCAGACCCTCGATCAACCTGCGCTGAAACACCAACGGCGAATAAATCATGGCAAACTGCGCGATCGTCCATGCGGCAAAGAACTGCCGATGCTCGAGCGAAAGAGACTTTTCATCTCTTGACTTGAACCAACCGAATGCGGCAAGAGGAACGACGATGCCGAGACCGAGAACCACATGCAGCAAGTTCGGCGTCGTCGTGACGTTATTTTGCAGCATGAAGGCCGCGTTCGGCGACCAGTGTGTCAGCCAATAATAGTAGGCAACTGAGGGCGCGGAAAATGCATAGAACAGGGCCACGGCGATCCACTGGCCGATGCGGATGCCGTTCAGTCGCGTACGTAACAGCAGGGAAAGAAAGGCGATCACGTAGAGCGTTGGCGCATGAAAAGGGTGAAACTGAAACAGCACCAGCGCGACAATGCCCGCCCATGCGCCGTATTCGGGGCTTTCGGCATCGAGCGCGAGGAGAAGCAGCAGGGCCACGGCGATAATGAGCATGAGCGACGCCACGAAGTGCGGGCTGTAGAGCATTGTCATGAACGCGTTCGACTCCGCTACCCAAAAATCGATCGGCCATTGGTACGCGGCGGCAGACGGACGCATGATTTGCAGAAAAGGCGCCGCATAAAGGCCGACGCCCGAGGCAAACATGAACGCCAGGAACCCAATGACGCGCTCGTGGGAGCGGCGAAACACGTAAGCCAATGCGCAATATGCCACTGCCGCAAGAGGAAAGATAAGCAGCGTTCGCGCCACGTGATAGGCAGCCAAGGGCGAGAGACGCAGAAACCAAGCCAGCCATCCGACCTTCAACCAAAGAATGTTGAAGACGGGCGTAAGCTGCTCGGAGCTCGCCCAGTTTTCAAAAAACAAGTGACCGTTTTTTGCCTGCGAGATGTAGGAAAGATACACCGTGAAGTCCCCCGGAGAAAGATATTGCCTGCCGGTCCACTGCAGCCCCTGCTGCTTCGCCGACCACATCGCGACCAATGGCGGAATGAGCCCGATACTCGCCACGACCAGCGCCGCACCGACCACGACCGCCCGTTCCGCCGGCGAGACTGAGGCAACGATGCCGGAAATCGTCGGCCTGTTCGCCATCACCTTTCTTGGTCCCAGTTCACGACGCAGCGACACCACGCGGGAAAAATACTCGCGGATGAGCGGAATGATCCGCACCCTCGACTTGCGGCCCGCAGGCTTCAGCTCGCGCCAGGTTACTGGAACTTCCTCGATGCGATAACCCGCACGCTCGGCACGAATGACCAGCTCAGTATCGAAGAACCAACGAAGGTCCCTGATGAGCGGAACGACCTCGGTCGCAATGGCAGCATTGGCGGCCTTGAAACCGCAGGGGATGTCGGAGACACGCGTTTCCAGAATGGCACCGACGATGGCGCGATATCCGCGCGAAAGCACCTTACGAAACAGCGTCCGGCGCACCACCGACTTTGGAAGGTAGCGGGAACCGACGACAAGCCCGGCACCGCCCTCAATTCGCCTGACTAATTCCGGCAATGCGGCCAAGTCGACCGCGAGGTCGACGTCCATGAACACGTAGGCGTCGGCTTCCACGGAGGCCCATGCCTCGCGAATTGCCAACCCTTTTCCGTGCACGGAAAGCCGGAGATAGCGGACGCCGGATAATTCAGAAACGAGTGCCCTGCCGATGGACTCGGTGGCATCGGTTGAACCGTTGTCGGAAATCACCACGGTCACCGAATGGCCCGCAAGCTCGGAGTCGGCAAAACGCCGCACCGCCCGCACGGACGAATCGAGAACCTTCTCTTCATTCAGTACGGGAAGCGCTATGACGATGCGCATTGCGACTGAGCTTAGGCATTACCCGGTCATTTTCCACTGTTTCAGCCCGTCGGGCAACCCTTGAAGGAGGAAACCTCAGCGTACGACATACACCGAGGCGTCGTCATCGTGATAGACGCGCTCAATAGACGGGTCGCGTTCCAATTCCTTGCGAAACTCGTCGTAACGGCTGTCGACCAGGAGATACCGAGAACCAAGCCCGTCGCGGACCTTTTCGCCAACGTCGTTTCCGACCTTGCCGGTGGTGACGTTCACCCACAGCCAATAGCGCGTGGGATCCTGCCGATAGAGGAAGGTGGGGTCGAGACCGCAGATATACCGATGAGTGTCATCGTAATAAAATAACGGCGGAAACTCGTCCCAGTCGCTATGCACGATAATGGCGTTGGCGGGAACGTTCGCGCGCGTCCACGCGGCCGCCTTGGCATAGCGCGTCCACGGAATGCCTCCGCTGAAAGTGTCGCGCGTCCCCACGACGTTGCGCGCGCACAAGAAGGTGAGCATCACGACAACGTACACGCCGGCCAATTTGGCAAAAGATATCTTCGCTCGCACGGCAACGGGGAGCAGCGTGCGCAACTTGCGTCCAAGTGCCGCCCAATCCATGTGCGAGTCTATCGATGTGTAGAACAGGGCCGTGGCAAACATCGCGAACGGCGCGAAGTACTCCACGTGCCGGCGGCTGCGCATGGTCATCACCAGAAAAAATACCGCCAACATGGTAAGCGCCACGCGGGAAGAAAGCGAACTTCGATCCCCCTTCGGCACGTGCTTTTTTACGACATCATCCCAAAAGATCATCGTCAGCAACAACACTATGCAGATGGCGATGCAAAGAAATATGACGCTGTTTTCGGAGTAAAACGCCGGAAACGGGTATGGATACCACTCTGCCCCGACACCGATCTTATCGCGATAATTGAGCACCGCGATCTGCCAAATCTGCTCCCAATAAAAACGGAGATTGGCAGGAAAGTACGGATTAATGACTACGCCGCAGGCAAGTCCGGCCATGACCGCTGTCGCCTGTCGCACCTCCGAGGCGGCGATAAAATCCGCCAGCGCATTTTGCCGCAATGCGAACAGCCTGCGCCAAAACCAGGCATTACCCCAGGAATGCAGCGGGTGCCTGTCGACGAGGCGATCGACAACGGCCCGGGTGACGAAAAATGCTCCGATGAGCACGCCCATAAGCGGCCAGCCGCCGTACATCAACACGTAAACCCAAGAAAGAAAGAACAGGCTGCGCCAACTGTCACGCCGGATGGCAATGAGCGCAAGCATCAGCACCGTCACCGACACCGCGGAAGTCTTAGTGAGGTTCATGCGAAACATGAATGCCGATGACGTCGCCAGCATCATGGCAAAGGCGAACGGCAACTTGCTTCCGTAAGCCTTCAATGCGCCGTAAAAAGCCGTAAGCGCCGCCGCCGCCAAAACGACAGTCGCTATCTTCGCGCCGACGAACGCACCGTAAAAAGCAATGAACGGAACGAGTATCACGTGATACAAAAAATGATGGTCGGCGAAGGCGTGCGCCAGCGTGGTGAAGGGAAGCCAGGTGAAGTTGCGAACGATTCCGCGCTGCATGAGCAACTCCGCCATCTTCACGTGATAAAACGAGTCAGGATCGAGGAAACTTGACGAGGCGTTGACGAATCCGTAGATGGCGGAAACCAGCAAAAAGACGCCGAGATAGTCAGCGCCTGGGAATCTCCAGGGTGCATTTTTTTTTGCAAACCACTTCATTGCGACAGTATACCTTTGCCGCCAGAAACTCGAAACCGGTACCGCCCTAAGCAATGACGGATGCAAGCGACGTCTTTCCGTCGCGCAGGGCAGCCAAAGCGCCTGATGAAAGCGGGGTTTTCGAAGCCAAGAGGGCGTTGACAGCCAGACGGTCGGAATATGGCCCGATGCAGGTGGCGCCGACCACCCTGCCATTTTTGACCAGCAGCTGCAGTGAAGCGCCCTTGTCCGTCTGGCGGACGATACGTTCGTCCACGGAAACATCGGTGGCGCCGGCGAAGGCCGCGGGCAAGTCAAAGATGGAGATGCTGTAGGAAGTAACGGCGTCATAGGCCGCATCGTCACCGGCCATGTTGGCCCCGGCGGTCTTTCCCTGGAACATGGCGTTCTGCCAGTTACCGACGACGTGACGCATGCCGAGCGCGCGATCGTCGAACTCGGCAACGTCACCGGCAGCAAAGACGTCCGGCGCGGTCGCGCGAAGACGGTCGTCAGCGACGATGCCGGCGTTGGTCTCGATGCCGCTGCCTGCCAAAAAGGCGATGTTGGGAACGATGCCGATGCCCACGCCGAGCGCAGTGCAATTTTTCACGCTACCGTCAGAAAGGTGCACGGCCTTGAGGCCGCCACGTATCTCGATGCCGCGTATCTCGGAGTGCAAAAGCACTTCGATTCCCCTGGCCCTAAGCACTGAAAGGATCATGGCCTTGGAACGAGGGTCGAGCACTCGCGAAAAAAATCCGTCGCCTCGCAGGACCGCGGTCACCGGCGCGCCATGGTGCGCGAAGCACATCAGCAGTTCAAGACTGCTGAAACCACCACCGTATACCAACGCTTTCGCGGTGCCCTTTGCGGCCATCAGATCCCTGGCATCATCCATGGTCTGAAGAAAAATGCAGCCCGCCTCCTTTGCGCCGGGACAATCCAGCACGCGCGAAGACCCGCCGGTAGCCACGAGCAGCTTGCCGTACGACAACTCCGAACCGTCAGCGAGACGCACGACATGACGGCCCGCATCAACGCTCGCGACCCGAACGCCAGTGACATATTCGATGTTCTTGTCGGTCAGGGCCGTCGGCGTCTTGAGATACGCCTTTTCTTCCGGCACTTGGCCCCGAACGACATGAGGCAAAAGCACGCGCGAGTAAAGCGCATGCTTTTCCTTGCCGAGGATGCGGATGGTACCGTTCGGGTCGCGCTGACGGATGTTCTCCGCCGCAGTGACTCCCGCAATGCCTCCGCCGATGATTATGCAGTCGATTCGATCAGACATCAGCGTGACCAGGCCCGTGATTTACACGTAAGGATAGACTTGCTCGCCGTTCTCATCATAAAGAAAAATGGCCTTGGTGGGACAGGACTCCGCTCCCATCAGGATGGTCTCGGCATCATTGCCGCTGAGGTTCACCAAAATGGCCTTGTTCTCGTCATCCATCTGAAAAGTGTCCGGAGCAATGGTCACGCAAGTGGCGGCGCCGATGCAAAGATCGCGGTCGATGACTATCTTGGAAATCTTAAGTGGTTTTTTTTCAGCCATAATTTGCAGTGAGTTGATTGCAGTCGTGACAGGCGCCGACTCCTTAGAGTGAAGTCAGTGTGCGTTGAAAAAGTCCGACAGTCAAGGTAGTATGGATTCACTGATCCGCAAAACCATGAAAAAAACCGTTTCATTGCTCGTCATCGCCATCATCGTCTTTTTGACCGCGCTCTTTCAGTTTCGCGGAGAAATCCGCGATGCCTATGGCCGATGGGAGCGCGGCCCGATTCCGCCGCCTATTTCACGGCAACAGGCTCAGCAAGGCAATGTTCCTGTCGTGACCACCGCGACCAGCGAGGTGCCGCCGAAGGCTGCCGGCAGCTCCGACACGAATACGCACACGCCACCCGTCAAACCGGAAAATCTGACGCCCTCCCCCTTCGCCGCGGCTTCGGGGAACGGGCAAGACCAGTCCCCGCTTCCTCCCGCCCTCAACCTCTCCGTACTGTTCGTGCCACAGGCTCCCAAACAGGTTTGGGATACCATGCACGAAGACACCTGCGAGGAGGCCGCGATGCTGATGCTGCAGGCGTACCTCAGCGATACGGCCAGGCTTTCCCTGGATGACATGGAGAAAGGCCTCACCGACATCGTCGCGTACGAAAAGGTCTCCTTTGGACCGAACGGCTGGCAGAGCACCGATGCCGAGCGCACCGCCGCCGTCATGCGTGACTTCCTCAAGTTCAAGAACGTGAAGGTGGTGTCCATCACCTCCCTCGATGACGTAAGGCGCGAAATTGCCAAAGGATTCCCGGTGATGCTCCCTACCTCGGGCAAGCTGCTGTATAATCCGAACTTCAAGAATGGCGGACCTCCCTACCACATGCTGGTAGCCAAGGGCTACACGGCAACGACCATCATCACCAACGATCCCGGTACGCG
This sequence comes from bacterium, assembly GCA_023246195.1. Taxonomy (GTDB): domain Bacteria; phylum Patescibacteriota; class Patescibacteriia; order SG8-24; family SG8-24; genus JAHFIW01. The sequence goes on along the minus strand of JAHFIW010000002.1, from coordinate 34,697 downwards.
CCTCGGTGCGGATTATGTCTATAAGAACGCCGTCCTGTGGAACGCGATTCATGACTGGAATGGCGGAAATACGCTCGAAGGAGCGAAAGTGATGATTATCGCGGAATAGCGGACAAAGCCCCGGATTGAGTTCCGGGGCTTTTGTATTGAAAAATGGCTAAACAAAGCTAAAAAATGCCATTCTTTCACCACTTCTGTCGCTTGTTTTTGACCGAAAAAAATGCTATACTTCGTATCGATATGTCTTTGGCAGCACCCGATAAAACCGGCGTCAGCTCGATGTTCCTCAGGAAGAACTGGCAAATCTTCTATGCGATATCGCTCATCGTGCTCGTGCCGATTGCCATCGTTCTTAACACGCTTTTCGTAGTGAATCGCTTCAGGGCGACGATGGACACCGAATTGCAGCACACGTCGCTGATTATCGGCAAAATGTTCAACGTCACCAGCATGGACAGCCTCGATGATGCGGCCAAGCTGCAGCAACGTGTCGACGACATCGCTGCCGTATTGCCAGAAGTCCGCAGCGTGGACCTGCTCAAGTACGACGGCAAGGACTTCACGGTGATCGCCAGTCTCTACAGGGACGGCATTGGCCAAACGGCGCACGGCACGCAAAACATGCTGGCTTCATATAACGGCCAGGCAATCGCATTCCTGACTAAGTCCTCCCGCTCGGCAGCCGTTGACCAACAACTCACGCCGGAGGAAGCCCGCGGCAATGAGCGTTTTTGGGGCGTTGTGATGCCTCTCAAGGATGCCAAGGGCAACACGGCCCTCCTGCTCTCCATGAAAATTTCGCTTGCGCAGATGGACGACCTGGTGCGCAGCAATTTATTTTGGTCGTATTTCTGGCTGCTCGTCACCATCCTGATAGTGATGCTTGTGCTGGCAACCAATACGAAACTATTCCGATACGCATCGCTCTATCGCCGCCTGCAGGAAGTGGATCAGATGAAGGACGATTTCATCGCGATGGCCTCGCATGAACTCCGCGCGCCCATCACGGCGATACGCGGCTATCTTTCGCTTTTCCTCGACGATGCTTTCGGCAAGCTCGACGAAAAACCGAGACAGGTGATGCGCACCACCATGGCCATCGCCTCGCACCTTGGAGTGCTCGTAGAAGACCTGCTGGAAGTTTCACGACTCGAACAGGGTCGCATGAAGCTGGACTTGGAGCTGCTCTCCATCGAACCGATCGTCGAGGAAGTCATGGAGCAGTTGCGGATCGAGGCACAAAAGAAAAATCTCATATTCGAGTTTCGCAGGCCGGATATTGCGCTCCCCCTGATCTCCGGCGACCGCTCACGACTCAGGCAGGTGCTGATCAATCTCTGCTCTAACGCCATCAAGTATACGCCGTCCGGCAGCGTCACGGTCACCGCAGAGCTCAAGGACGGCAGTGCGGTCGAAATCCGCGTGATGGATACGGGTCTCGGCATGTCATCGGAAGCGCGTGAAAAGCTGTTTCAAAAGTTCTATCGCGTCCGAACGGCTGATACTGCCCTGATTCCCGGCACGGGACTCGGACTCTGGATAACAAGGCAGATCGTGGAGCTGATGAGAGGGAAGATCTTCTGCGATTCCATCGAGCGCGTAGGCACGCAAATGAGCGTGCTCTTCCCTGCCGCCGACGGCCGTGCTACAGCAGTTGTGTCATCGTTCACCGAAAAAGGCTGAATTCACTATGATTTGGTCACTCATCGCCATCGCCATCCTGCTCTTCGCCTCTGCCGGTTTCGAAGGTTCCGAAACCGCGCTTTTTGCGGTGAGCGACGTCCGCATCCAGACGCTCGCCAAAAAGGACAATCATGCGGCGATTATCGTCGGAAAGCTCAAAAGCAACCCGCGCAGGCTCCTCGGCACGTTACTGCTCGGCCAAACGGTCTGTGACGTCGCCGCGGCATCGCTGGCAACGCTCATCGCGCACTCCATCTCCGGTAACTACGCGGTGGCAATCGAAACGGGCATCATGACCATCATCGTGCTGATTTTCGTGAACCTCATTCCCAAGTCGCACGCAATCCACTCGGCGGAAAAATGGGCGCTTTTTTTCGCGCGTCCGGCGTACGTCCTCACCGTCATACTCGGTCCGCTGGTGAGCGGGCTCGACAAGCTTGCCTCGTTTTTCACGCCTGCGGGTGCGGGCGGCACGCTGGTCACCGAAGAAGAGATCCGCACCATGACGCGCATGGGCGTCTCCACCGGCGCCGTGGAAAGCGGCGAGAAGGAGCTCATCGAACGAGTGTTCCTGTTTAACGACATCACCGCAGGCGACGTGCTCACGCCAAAGGAAATCATGGTAACGCTCGATGCCGACAAGAAGCTGATTGACGCGCTTGCCGCCATCAACAGCCAAAAGTTCTCGCGCTACCCGGTATATGAAGGCTCCCGAAACACCATCGTCGGCGTCGTCCACATCAAAGACCTGCTCTCGCGCGTGTCAGAAGCGGGCGCGCTCGAGCATCTCAAGGTGCGAGATTTCATGTCGGAACCGGTGTTCGTCCCCGAAACCTCGCTGATTGACGACCTCTTCCGCGAGTTCAAGCGTCAGCGCGTGCACATGGCAATCGTGGCCAACGATGACAAGTCCGTCGTGGGGCTCGTGACGCTCGAGGACTTGCTTGAAGAACTCGTTGGCGAGATCAGCGATGAATCCGACGTCGACGAATACGTCATCAAGCGCGTCGATAAGCACACCGTGCTGGTTCACGGAGACACCGACATCCCCGACATCAACCGCTTTTTCAACGTACGTATCGAAGCCGGAGACTACCGCACCATCGGGCGTCTGATCCGAGCCAAGGCCAACAGGGTGCCCAAACAGGGCCAGCCAGTCACTATCGGCGACGGTCTTATGGCCGTGGTAGAGCAAGTCAGTCACGACCGAATCCTCAAAGTGAGGCTCATCAAGAGCATCAACGGCTCCATGTCCGCCTAGAGTCGCCCGGAGCTTACCGAAAATTTCCATGTCCATCTTCGACCGTTTTTTCAGTCGTAAGCCGACAGCGGTCGATCCGCAAAGCCTGGCAAACGAAGGTGTCGCGCCGGAACTGCACGGCATCACGGGCTGGCTCAATACCGACCCGCTTACGCTGTCATCATTGCGCGGGCGCGTCGTGCTGGTGCATTTTTGGACCTATTCGTGCGTGAACTGCGTGCGTACGCTGCCGGCCATGACGAGGTGGCATGACCACTATGCCGCTTCCGGACTGACCATTATTGGCGTGCATACTCCCGAATTTGATTTTGAAAAAGACACTGCCAATGTCCAGTCCGCAATCAAGCGCTTCGGCATCAACTTTCCCGTGGCGCTCGACAACGGCTACGCGACCTGGAACGCCTACAAGAACCGATACTGGCCTGCAGACTACTTCATCGACGCGAACGGCAATGTCCGCTACCACCATTTTGGCGAGGGAGGATACGAAGACGCCGAAGCGGTACTCCGCGCGTTGCTTGCAGAAGCAGGCTACGCTCCCGCCGCAAGCCGCGGCGTCGCCGCACCCGCAGAGCTCCTGCACATCGGCACGCCAGAAACGTATCTTGGATTCGAACGCTCGGAGTATCTCGGCTCTCCCGAATCCGTGCGCAAGGACGAGCCGAGACGCTACAGTGCCGCCCGCGAACCGTCATCGCGTATTTACTACCTAAACGGGCTCTGGAGCATTCATGACGGCTATGCGACGTCAGCCGAAGCCGACGCGTCAATCATCTACAAGGTGACCTCCTCGACGGCTCACTTGGTGATGGAGGGTCCCGCAAAAAATGCGGCGAGAGTCTTGATCACGCTCGATGGCAAGCCGCTCACCGCAGCGAATCGCGGCAACGATGTCGTGGTGAGCGCCAGCGCATCGCAAATCGAAGTACGTGACGGCAGACTGTACGACCTCTTCGACTTGCACGGCTCGACGGGAACTCACCTGCTGCGGTTGGATTTTCTTGACCCTGGCGTCAAGTGCTACGCATTCACTTTTGGATAGGCGGTCAGTGCGACGCGACGACCGCGACAGGCGCTCGTTTTTGCAATTAAAAATCGCCATGCGTAATCGCATGGCGGAACGTTGGCCGTTCAGTTGCAGTCTTGCGGCTGCGGGAACGTGATCAGCGGAACCAATGCCGGCAAAACCGGCTCGCAACCTGACGAATGAGGCAGGATCATGGGGTCGAGGTCCGCGGACAGGCAACGCGCCACCTGGATGGACACGTTGGCGATGCCCCACAGGGCGCCGCACATGATGCCGACGGAAGGCGTCGCATCGAAGACGTCCTCGCAGATGAACCGCGCGGAAAGATGCACGAAGTCATTCAGTTCGAGATTCGGATATTGCACACCGATGTCCGGAAAGCACCTCGCGTATGCATGGGAAAAATTTTCCCTCAACCGCCGAGCGGCGTCATCGGCGAAAAGCTGACGCCAATTCTCCCGCGTGCCGACGTAGCTCACGTCGTCATACGTGGGCGCAAGCGAGATGACGCTGATTTTCTCGGCAAAAGCGAGAAAGAGCCGCGTGAATCGCGAATCGTATCCCAGAGGCCGCGAACCGACCCTGCCACGCACCTTCTGCACGGCGACGCGGACGGCGCCCTTGGTCAACAGGTGGTTAGCGGCGGACCTTGCGCATTCTTCAGGTGTCATTCTTCTTCTTCCTTTCGAGGCAAAAGAACGTAAAAAAATCCTAGCAAAATCAGCGGTTCAGGTCAATGGTTGGCCTTCAGTTCGCCGGCGGAGGCGGGACGGAGGCATTCTCTTTAAATTGGCGCTTCCCTTCATCCCACATTTCGGGATGCCCCTTAGTCACCTTGAGCCAGTACCACCATTCCACTCCCCACAAATAGGCCTCGCGGAAACCAGTCTTGCGCGCAAAACTGATATTTTCTGCCAGCTTAGTCGGATCCATGAGACGCAGCTGCTCGTCTACTGACAGTCCTGCGACCCCGTTGGGAAGCCACGGCTCAGCCTGCATTTCGCTGATGATGGCGCGTTCCACCAATGACGAGATGACCTGAAACTTCTCGGCATAATACCGCGGCGTAATCGGCCAATAAAAGTAACCGATGTACTTATCCCAGACCGTGCGGTAAGTGCTGATTCCCAACACGTCGGCAATCCCTACCACGTCCAGCCACGACGACAGTTCGCCGCTCTCCGTTATCATGATCTGACGTGAGTCGAGGGAACGCACCATCGCCACCTCGCGCTTAAGGAACTCCCTGTCCGGCGGAGGGCAGTTTCCAAATTGGAAAAACGGTTCGTTCTCCACCTGCCACATGACGATAGTCGGATTCGTGGAATAGCGGCGAACGACCTTCTGCACCATGGTCATGATGCGCGCCTGCACCAGGCTTTCTTTCATGCCGGCGGTCCATGACGGCGCATGGCACTCCGGCCAGCGCGGCAGCTTGCGGCCCACGGCCAAAATAATCTTGGCGTGACGCTTAGACGCCTCGGCAATCTGCCAGTCGATGTTGGCGAAATTCCACTGGTCCTGCTGAGGCTCAATGTCGTCCCAATATGCGGGAATGCGATAGTAGCGCACGCCGAGGTCGTCGAGAGTGGCGGTATAGGCTTGCTTCCAATCCAAACCGAGGCTTTCGGCATAGGGCTTGGAAAAGGTCACGCCCAAGGTCACCGGCAGTTCTCCGAGACCGAGGTTCTGCTTGACCACCTCGATGAAAAACAGGCCCACCACCAAAGCCACGAATATCAAGGCCACCGCGCCGACGGCGGCACCTTCGGATCTGAGAATGCGGACCTTTTCAGTACCGACTTTATCCGGAACCTCCTGTGGTGGTATTTTTACGGAGGATATCTTCATGGGACAAGTATACCATGCCAAAATTGACCTCGAAGCCCGCCCGTGGTATGGAAAGAGAAGCTCCTTCACCGAAAGGAAGAGTCTCATGTCGCTCATTATCTCGCTACGACGCTACTTCATGCACGCCATGTTGGCGTTGCTGATTCTCGCTCCTGCAGGCTGCCAAGCGGTATCGCATACCTGTGCCGCCGGTCCGCCGAGGATCATGCCGGTCGATCCGTGTGCCGACGTCGAGGATGCGCAATGCCTCGCCCGACTGGCATTCGTGCGCAAGGCCTTCGATTCGACCGTGCGCATTCATTCCAGCAAGTACACCGCGAAGGACGGCATGGAGTACTCCATGGGCACCGGCGAAGTCATCGATGACCGCGGCACCGTACTGACGGCCTACCACGTGGTGGTAGATGCGCGACAAGTGGTTGTCAGCGTGCGCAAGCTCAACGACGATGCCAATAACGTGTCCAACGTCCGCGACATCCCCATGGCGATCGTCGCCTCGAACCCCGAGCTCGACATCGCGCTGCTGCGCCCCGCAGTTCCAGAAGAAAAACTTCCCACGCCATTCGTGGTGCGGCGCAACGCGCCCGCTGTAGGCGAAGAACTGTGGCATTTCGGCAACGTGTCGTTCTGGGTGCACGGCAAGGTGATGCAGGCCGACGTCGACTACGGAGGACTGCACGGACTCACCAAGGTCCGCTTTCCCTGCCGGCACGGCGACTCCGGCGGCCCGTTCGTCGACATGCAGGGCCGGCTGGTCGGCGTACTGCTGAGGATGGACAGTCTGGCGGAAGGACGCGGTCACACTTACTACATGCCGGTAGGTGCCGCACTGGACGCTCTCGGTTACCGCCCCTGAGGGCGACATCCGCACGCACGTGCGGATTTTTTATTGGAGCTCTCCACAACCACGCCTTTCATTTGCTATAGTGCACACGTACTTACCTATACACGCATCGTATGCCCAGGAAGCGCACCTCTGCCGCCGCAAAAAAATCAGCAGCCTCATGCTGGAACGTGCCTCCGGCGATCACCTGGCTGATATTGTTTCTGTGTCTGGCGCTCGCCTGCTTGAGCATTGCCACCTTCAAAAGCATGCGGGGAACGATGTCCGACATGGCCATCACCATACATAACCTGCAAATTGAACGCGCTCATGCCCGCGAGCAGCTGACCGTCGCGACAGCTCCCAAGCCGGCGCTCAAGGTGATGCCCCCGGTGCTCACCTCCGTGGTGAAGTTCCGCACAGGCGAACTTGAGATGATGCAGCTGAACCTCGTAAACCCGCTGACAACCTTCTACGCCGACGAACCGGCAGCGCATGCGCTTACGGCAACGCTCATCGAGCGCAAGGTCGCGTCATCGAAGGACGTCAACGTCAGGCTGTTCTTCGCGGACGGAACCGAAACGTCATACCTGTGGCCGAACACGCACGCAAAGAACGGCGTCTGGACTCCGCCCTGCGCCCGCAATGCAGCCTCCGTGACGCCAGCGCTCCCGCTCTGCGCCTATGCCGCAAACACGGCATCCACGGCACCGACCAAGCCCGTCCAGCAATAAAAAACGCCCGGCCCTAAACGGAGCCGGGCTTTCATTTATTCCACCGCAGATACCGCATGAGCGTTGACGTATACGCCATTTTTTGATACGAGGAAGAAGTGGGGCATCTCATAGATGCTCATGTTCTTTAGAAAGCAGAGACGCAAATGACGACAAATAAGATAGCCAGACCGCTTGCGGCCTTCGATCTGGACGGCACGCTCGTGCGCGAGCAGCAGCTCGTGCTGCTCAGCAAACAGTGCCTCGAGCAGGGGATCTTCAGGCCGATCTTCGACCTGATGTTCAGGAGGGTGCGCCTCAAGCACCGCGATCGAAAGATCACTTTCGAGGAGTACGATCACGAAATCATCAAGCTCTTCACCAAGCGCATCAAGGGCAAGATGCAGGAAGACGTCGTCGTGGCGGCAGAGCAAGTGTACGAAAAGCACCGCGACTGGCTCTATGTCTTCACCAATGCCCTCCTGGCGGAACTTCGCAAGACGCACGAAATGATCACCATTACCGGTGCCATGAGAGAAGTCGTTGAGCACATGGCTCCGTATTGGGGCTTTGAGCACTTCTACGCCACGGAACTGGAAGTCAACGAAGACGGTCGCTATACCGGCATCCATAAGTCCCTTCCCGTATTCGACAAGGGCAGGGCGCTGCGTGAGCATGTCGCGAAGTTCAAGTCATCGCTCAAGGGATCGGTGGCCATCGGCGACACGGGTTCGGACATTTCGATGTTGGCTGAAGTCGAGATTGCCATCGCCTTTAACCCGAACGGAGTGCTCCACGACGAGGCGCAGAAGCGCGGCTGGCCCGTGGTCATCGAACGCAAAGACGGCATCTACGTGCTCATGGAGCATGACGTACGGCGGTTCAAGTCGTCGGTGCCGTCGGACGTGCTTGAAGCCGTTCATTACGTGCTCAGCGCGAAGTAGCCAAAAAAAGAAGAACCAGAAGATACCTGAACGGCTTGCCCTCGATGCGTTTCGAGGGCTTTTCTTTTTCTTATTCGGATTCTGATTTGAAAAAAAGCGCCGGCAATATGCCGGCGCATGTCTCATCCGCAGTCGCCGCGACGCGCCAGGATGGCGAACGGCGTGCGAATGACGATGACGAGGTCGCCCCAAAGGGACCAACCCTTAATGTACTTGCAATCGTAGGCGACTTCCCTGTTGAAGCCGAGCCTCGAACCGCCCATGACCTGCGACAAGCCGGTGATACCCGGCTTCACGCAGAGCACTTGCCGGTGATGGTGAGAGTACTTTTCGACTTCTTCCGGCAAATGCGGCCGCGGCCCGACGATGCTCATGTCACCGCGCAGCACGAGGAAAAACTCAGGAAGTTCGTCCACGTGCCACTTTCGAATGAACTGCCCCACGAGCGTGACCCGCGGGTCATTGTCGATTTTCACGAGCGGTCCTGAACGCGTGTTGCGTTCGGCCAGGGCCGTGTACCGGAGACTATGCGTTCCCGGATGCATGGAACGGAACTTCGCGTAAGGAAACGGCATGCCGTCGCGCCCGATGCGCTGAACCGGACTGCCGTCATCCAGTCTCGAGAACAGCGCCGGACCGCGAGATTCGAACTTGATGCACAGCCAGGCAACCGCCATGATTGGTGCCGTAAGCGCGATCAACATCATCGAAACGACGATATCGAAGATCCTTTTGGCGACCCTGTTATACGGGTCATCAAGCGGATTGTTCAATACCAGATGTGCCACCGCATCGCGCGATGCCGGCAGGCCCATCTTCAGCAACTCTTGACTTGTCCTTACTGCGCTAACGCTCCTCTGAATGCTCATTTTTGCCCCTCCTGTTGGGAACAGCCCGAAAATAATTGCACATACTCGTAAAATAATCAAGACCCCGCCCCTGACGATTGACATGTTTGGAAAAACATGCTACACATACCAGTCTTCCAAGTCGTATCGCACACATAAAAAATAGGCCATTTTCCCGCCAACGCCTCTCAAAAAGGCTATTTTTATTAGAAAAACCTCTCCAGTGAATGAAGAGGTTCTGATTCGGACTATATGAACGGCCGCGCCTCCGCCAATGCGGCGGCGATCGCGTCCACGAGGAGCTTCTCGCGCGAGATTCGACCGCGGGTCAGCGTGGAATGCGGATCGAATGCGCTGCCGCCGAGCTTTTCCGCAACGACTTCGCCGACGGTATTTTTTTCGAAGCCCCGTGATCGTGCCTCGAGGAAGATGTCCTCGGGCACTTCGGTGAACTTCGACCAGCGCATGAACTCGCGCCCGTCAGGAAGCACGACAACCACCATCGCGACGTCGAACCAGCTGTCGATGTCATTGATGATGTCGTTGGTACCGCGCACGACGCCGCTCTCGATACCGACGCCGCAGCTGCCGGGAAACGCGTCCCGTGCTCCGAGGGCGCGATTATGGGCACCGCGGGCGATTTCTTCGTGGCCGAACGGCTGCGCGTTGACGCCGGAGGCGAGGGCGAGAAAACCCACGGTATTGGCAGACATACCGACGAGCTCCACGGCCTTTACCAACGCACCCGATTTGATTCTGCTTGCCGAACCGAGGCTGAACGTAATGGCCATGACTGCACCTTTCAATGAACGTCCTCGTCGCAATTGCCGCGACATTGAATTGTCACCATACAAGTGGCATGCTGTCAATGCGTTGAGGCAAAAAAAGCATGCCCGACGAACGGAGTACAGATGAGCGACAAGAAATATGTCGACATGGACACGCCGCGAACGTTCAACAGCCCGAGCGACGGCTCATCTGGAGCCGTCGTGCGGATGCCGGAAGTCATTCGGAAAATCGCCCTCGGCCTGGATGGCGAGACGATGCCGCTCAGGGAGGCCGTTGCGCTTCTCAGGGCAGCCGACATCGGAGAAGTCTGGGTGGTTTCCGAATACGATTACATCGGCCTGCTCATCAGGCATCATGGGTCGCGACATCACTTCCGCGTCATATCGTACAAATGACCGGCACGGAGACGCATCGCGTCTCTTTTTTAATCCGCATTGTCGAAAGGCGCACTGCTCTTTATACTATCGCCATGCGACCACTCGCGCCCTTATTCACATTCGCCGGCTACCGCCATGCGCGCCACCAACATACTGCTCTCACTCACTGCCGCCCTGCTCATCGTCGGAGCCGGATGCAACAACGTTCCGGCCGATACCAGCACGAATACCGGAGCTATCGCACTTCCCGGCGATTCGTCTGCCGCAAACGTCAATTCCTCGGCAGACGCATCGACGCCGGCAACTGCCAAAATTGACGGTACGTGGAAGACCTACACGAATGCCTCGCTCGGATACGGCTTCAAGTGGCCCACGACAGGCCGATATGCGCCCATGTGGAGCGCCTCGTTCGCCAAGGACGGCAACTCAAGCATCAAGGACGGCTGTTACGTCACGGCTGACGGAAAGTCAGAAACCATTTCAGTTGAAGGTTCCTCATTCTGCCATACCTCTGATACCGCCAAAGACGACTCCTCCGCTACCGATTATTATGTCACCAAGAAGGGCGGCCAGTACGTCGTGCTGACCTTCACCAAGAACAAAGATGCGGCTAAGAATTTCTCATGGAATGACTACCGGGCGACACTCGCGCAAATTGTCTCGACGTACGCGATCACTAAATAAGCACCTTGCACAGATAAAATCCCCGCATCGGCGCGGGGATTTTTAGTTTCTTGCCCCGGCTAGCCGTTAACCCGCCACCATTGACAAAAAGGGGTTTTTATGCTAGATTTACTTGTCATTGAGGTGAGTAATCCTCGCTTCTAGACACCGGCAATAAGCCAAAAAACGCTCTTTCAAACCAAGGAATATACCAATGAACAGCCGAAGCCTGATGATGACCGTCCTGATCGCGGTGAGCCTGATGCTCACCAACTGCTTCGTTCCGGTGAGCTCTACCGAATCGACGACGAGTGGCCCCGCGAAGGCCACCGGCAACACCTCTCCCGATGCCGGCAAGCCTCCTCCGGCGATCTACGGCCTGCAAGACAGCCTGGTGGCCTGCTCCGGATGTTCCAATGAACTTCTGACGGCAAAGACCACCGGCATCCTCAACGCCATGGATGCGCTCAAGGCATTCACCGGCACCGACATGCAGCTGTCTCCGAAGCCGGTGACGTTCCACCTTTCGGGCGATCAGGTCTGCGGCTCATATGCTCAGGGCCTGACCGGCGACTACACCGACAACGGCAACCAGCCGCAGATTTGCCTCTTCGATGCCGAGAAGAAGAACCGGGCGCTGGCCTTCACGCCGGAAAACGCAGTCCTGCCGGCCGATCAGCTCCTGCCCGCGCACGAGGCGCTGCATGTCTGGTTCCACGGCCGTATCTCGGACTACAACATCCAAGAGCCGTTTTGCAAGATCACGTCCTTCATCATTGCCGGAACGTCTGGCATCGTGAAGAATGAGACCTGCGGTTTCTTCCACGACTCTCCCGGTCCCGACCGGCTGATGTACGATCTCTGCAAGCTGGGCATGGACACCGAAAAAGTGTCCCTGACCCTGAAGCAGACCGCGGCTGCTGCCGATTCGGCCGGCCGACCCCTGACCTCATCCGAATTCGCCGGACTGGTCACGTCCGTACTCGGACAGGACGCAACCCCGGCTTTCCGCCGGGCAGCGCTCATTCCCTGAACATACGGACGGCTTACAAAGACCGCTGGTTGTTACCAGCGGTCTTTCTTTTTTTATGCGACGACCAAGACGGTACCGAGCTGAAAGCGATGGGGCCTTAGACAAACGTTAGACTTTCATAGTTCTATGTCCAGGCACGAGAATGGTCTCCCCTTCTGACGCTGTAACCTCGATGCCTCTCGGAACAAGCTTGAACGAGCAATCGGCGTCCGCCACGTGAAGAATGCCATTAAGCCGGAAATCGACAAACAAAAACGCGACTCTTTTGGGGTCGCATTTTTGTGGGGTGGCTAGAGAGGATCGAACTCTCATCAGAGGGACCACAACCCTCTGTGCTAACCATTGCACCATAGCCACCATGTCGTATTTTGTGGTGTCCCCGGCTGGAATCGAACCAACATCGTGCGGGTAGAAACCGCGCGCTCTATCCGTTGAGCTACGGGGACATGATCGTTCCCGGCCATCCCGTCAGTGACACTACACCAGCGCAAGGTATCAGTACTTTGCGCCGCCGTCAACGCTGAAGGGTCCTATCCGTCTTTTTTCCGCCGCTTGCCATGGAAGCTGTTATATACCTCCCTCAAACGTTCGTCAGTGATATGCGTGTAGATTTGGGTGGTAGTGATGGAGGCGTGCCCCAAAAGAGTCTGAACGCTGCGAATATCGGCTCCATTGCGCAATAAATCGGTAGCGAAGGTATGGCGGACAGTGTGGGGAGTGATGCGTTTGGTGATGCCAGCGGCCGTAGCATAGTGCTCGACCGTGCGCTGAATGCTGCGCGGGGTGAGCCCGCCGACAGTGTCGCGTCCGTTAGCCGCTCGGTCGTGGCTGACGAAGATCGCCGGTTCCACGTCTCGTCTGCGGTCAAGGTACTGCTTAAGCCAATATCTGGCCTGCTGAGACATGAACACCACGCGCGGCTTGTCCCCTTTTCCGCGAACGGTGAACTCCTCGCGCTGCAAATTGATGATTTTTCGGTTGAGGCCGGCCAATTCCGACACGCGCAAACCGGTTGAAAAGAGCATCTCGAGGATGGCCTTGTCGCGAAGCTGCAAAATGGAGACGTTATTGTCGACCGCCTTTGCCCCATCAAGAGGTGCCGCCAGCAAGCGTTCCAGCTCCGGAGCGTCCAAAAACTCCACGGAGCGCTCGGGCATGCGTGCCAACTCGATTTTTTCGGGAGCCAGCGTCTTAATGTCGCGTTTTGCCAGGTACTTGAGAAAAGAACGAAGGGCGATGAGGTGATAATTTTGGGTATTCTTCTTCATTCCTTGGCCCTGATCATTCTTGTAGCGGTTGAGCCAGATGCGATAGGCACGGACCATGTCGAGGGTGATTGCTTCAGGTTGGGCGTCTTTGGCCCAGGCAAAGAAGCGGCGCAGATAAAAATCATAATTCTTGACCGTCCGTTCGGAACGGTTGCGCTCGACCTCGAGATAACTGAGATAATCGGTGATGAGCTCGGATGATTTGGCCATACGGTTAGTAGTATACGTTATGCGACGCACCTGCGGAAGCGGAACGCGAGGCATCGTACGTCATTCAGGAAATCGTTTGAACCCAGCTTTGACCGCCTGCAACCGTAGCCACAAGCTGTTTCGTCTCAAATAAAAAATTCCGTCCACTACCAAAGTAGCGGACGGAAACGGGGCCGAGGGCCAGAACTAAGAACCCAAACGTCCGAGGGTTACTTGCAACGGGCGAGGAACCGGCAATCCGTACCCCAACGGCGCTCTGAGCCGCCACGGTCTAGGTGCAGTCCGCGCTGACTGCGGCCTCCGTACAAGTACGGGACGTAGCGATGGCCGTTGGAGCTCACCCAGGAGGAACCCAGTGCGACGATGGGGTGATCCCTCTGCTCCTCAGGATGTTCCGCACCATAGGCGAGGAGACTCTCGATCAAGCCGGGCTCGCAGCCGTTTCCGACCATCGTCTCTTTGAGTCGCGCCGTGGTCATCTCGTGGCTGAGGAGAAAGACCTTCGTCCCCCCTGTCGTAAAGCGAACGGGGTCCGTCGGGAAGTTCCTCTCGACGATGTCCTCGTTGACGTAGTCGTAATTGCCGAGGGCAACCATCTGCGCAAGATTCTTGACCTTGCTGCCAGAGGTCAGCTGACAAATCAGCTCCTGGACTTCCTTGCGGATACCGGGACATCGGTTGTCGATGGCAATGAGCTCTGCAATCTGATCGGAAGTAAGGTGCGACATGATGAAGCCTTCATTCCTCGATATGCTCACGTGACAGCCTTATAGCCAGCGCTTGAGTTTCCCGAGTAGAAAGGACAAGGATTACGCCTTGCACGTTCGTCTTCATAATGAAGAACGGGCTCAATATGGCACATTTGAGCAAATTGTCAATGCTGACGTTCGCTTCTTTACCCTCAAAACACCCCTTTACAAAGCCTAAGTATGCTGTTACCATCGGCAGGTAACTCATACGACGACTTGGTTAATCCTGGGTCGTTCGCGAATAGCCACGGCTGCTGCCGGAGGCACCACATAATATGTTGGACAAGCGCCAAAAAGAGAAGATCATTGAGAAATTCAAGACTCACGACAAGGACACTGGCTCCCCTCAGGTTCAAATCGCCATCCTTACGGCTGAGATCAAGGATCTTACCGGCCACCTCCTCGCGCACAAGAAGGACTTTTCCTCCAGGAAGGGCCTTATGCGCAAGGTCAGCGAGCGCCGCCGTCTTCTCAAGTACCTGAAGCGCGAAGACGCCAAGGGATACGTCGAATTGTCGGAGGCTCTCAAAATTTCCGCATAACGATATCCGATGAACGCCGGCCTCGTGCCGGCGTTCTCACGTTTCACCGGGTCATCAGACCCATAAATCGGCCATTTTATGATCAAACACAAGGCGCAGCGTGTCGGCGTTTTTATCGACGTGCAGAACATGTATTACTCGGCAAAGAACCTTTTCAACTCGAAAGTCGACTTTGGTGCCATTTTGGAAACGGCGGTCGCCGGACGCCAGCTCATCCGCGCCATCGCCTACGTCGTAGAGGCGACGGGCGAAGAAACGCCTTTCTTCGATGCGCTGTTTCAGCGCGGACTTGAAACAAAAAAGCGCCCGTTACAGATCTTCGACTCCGGCGCCAAGAAGGCGGACTGGGACGTAGGCATTGCCGTTGATGCCATCCGCATCGGTGAAATTCTCGACGTGGTCATCCTGGTCACCGGCGACGGGGACTTCGTGGAGCTGGTAGAGTACCTTAAGCACCATGGACGCCAGGTGGAAGTCATCGCCTTCGGCAACACCACCTCCTCCAAGCTCAAGGATGCCGTGGACGACTTCACCGACCTTTCCAAAGACTTGGAGCGATACCTGATCAGGCCTCCGCAGGACGGCGCCTCAAAGAACACGGCCCGCGGAGATCGACCGTCCGCCGCGCCGCGCACGACTGGCGGACGAACGGTGACCACGACGCCGCGACCGACGACGACACGATCGGCACTGCGTCCCTCGACGCCGCGTCCGCCGCGCAAGAACTCGCAGTCGCCGCGACGAACGCCGGCATCCGCAGCAAACGAACTCCCGCCGCCGGCCGACGACCTCAAGCTCGACTAGATTCTCTCGGCGCGATTGCGCCTTTCCGATCACGCGGCCGGAAATCGCCACGGAAGACGGACGTCGTCTTGCGAAGCGGTTTTCGGCCACATGCCGATAAGCGATTTGAGAAAACGTACTTTAACCGCGCCGACGCGAAGCATCGCCCGAAGACACGTAGACCGGCAGCGGACCTGCTATGGTCTAAAGCTTTCGGATGACGCGAGATGTCGGTGCAAAACGTATGACGGAAGTCAAAAGCTTCCAGGCCGAGTGGGGCGGCAAGACCCTCACCATCGAAACGGGACGCATGGCCCTTCAGGCCAACGCCTCGTGCACGGTCCGCTATGGCGACACCGTGATTTTGGCGACAGCGACGCTCGCTTCCAAGGCGCGCGAGAACGTGGATTTCTTCCCGCTCTCCGTGGAATACGAAGAGAAACTCTACGCGGCAGGCAAGATCAAGAGCTCGCGCTTCATCAAGCGCGAAGGCCGCCCAACCGACGAAGCGGTCATGACCGGTCGCATCATCGACCGCAGCATTCGTCCGCTCTTCCCGTATGGCGTGCGCCATGACGTGCAGGTGGTCATCGAGTGTCTTTCTGCGGATCTGGAAAACGACACGGACATTCCGGCGCTCGTGGGCGCATCCGCCGCGTTGGCGATGAGCGACATCCCCTGGGAAGGTCCCATCGGAGGCATTCGCATCGGACGCGTTGCCGGCGAGTGGGTCATCAACCCCACGTTCGAAGCGCGCGCAAAAAGTGACGTCGACGTGATCGTCGCCGGCACCACGGAGAAGGCTCTCATGATCGAAGCCAACTCCAAAGAAGTCTCCGAGAAAGACATGTACGAGGCCATCATGTTCGGCCAGAAGCATCTCCGCGAGGTCACGGATCTCATCAAGCAGGCCGTCGCGTCCGTCGGTCGAAAGAAGATCGAGGCGCGCGAGCTGATGGTTAAGGCCGAAGGCAATGTCAGCATTCTCGAAGCCAAGGAAGAAGTCGTCGCCAAGGCAACGGCCTTCTTGCACACGCGCTTCCCCGAAGTGCTTTTTGCCGGTGCCAACATCAACAAGACAGAGCGCCGCAACTCGCTGAACGCGCTGCGCCGCGAGCTCGAGGCGCATCTCGAAACTGCCGGCGTCGACGAAGACCTCCGCAAGCACGCCTCGCACTCATTCGATGACATCGTCGAGGCCGCGGTCACGCGCGCCATCCTGGAACGCGGCGAGCGCGTCGGCGGACGGTCGTTGACCGAGATCCGCACGCTCGTTGCCGATGTCGCCATTCTCCCTCGCGTCCACGGCACGGGCCTGTTCTCTCGCGGTGACACGCAAGTGCTTTCCATCGCCACGCTCGGCTCCCCGGGTGATGCGCAGATCCTGGACGGCATGGAAGAAGTCGGCAAGAAGCGCTACATGCATCACTACAACTTCCCTCCGTACTCGGTCGGCGAAACCGGCCGCATCGGCGGCGCCGGTCGCCGCGAAATCGGTCACGGCGGCTTGGCTGAGCGAGCGCTCATGCCGGTGCTCCCCAGCAAGGAAGAGTTCCCCTACACCATCCGCGTGGTCTCCGAAGTGCTGTCCTCCAACGGATCCAGCTCGCAGGGAGCCATCTGCGGCTCAACGCTCGCGCTCATGGATGCGGGAGTGCCCATCAAGCGCCCGGTCGCCGGTCTCGCCATGGGCCTTGCCTCCGACGAGTCCACCGGCGCCTACAAGATCCTCACGGACTTGCAGGACCTCGAGGACGGCGACGGCGGCATGGACTTCAAGGTCGGAGGTACCCGCGTGGGCATCACCACCATCCAGCTCGATACCAAGACCAAAGGCCTCACGCCCAAGATCGTCGAAGAGACCCTTAACCAGGCTCGCACCGCACGCCTGCAAATTCTCGACGTAATTGAAAAGTGCATCGCGGCACCGCGCCCCGACCTCTCTCCGTACGCGCCGCGCATCGAGACGCTCAAAATCAACCCCGAGAACATCCGCAACGTCATCGGCCCTGGCGGCAAGATCATCAATCAGATCATCGAGGAGACAGGCGTGTCGATGGACGTGGAGAACGACGGGACCATCACCATCTGCTCCAACAACAAGGCCAACCTCGATCGCGCCCTGCAGTGGGTCAAGGACCTCACCCGTGAAGTCGCGGCAGGCGAACTGTTCAAGGAAGGCAAGGTCGTCCGCATCATGGATTTCGGAGCCTTCGTGGAACTCGTGCCGGGCAAGGACGGCCTGGTGCACATCTCGGAGCTGGCACCGTGGCGCGTCGCCAAGGTGACCGACATCGTCAAGATCGGTGATGTCATCCCGGTGAAGGTCATCGAGATTGACGAACTTGGCCGCGTGAACCTCTCGCACAAGCGCGCCATGCAGGAGCTCGGATTGCCGCAGGTACAGTCCACCCCGGGAAGCGGTACCGGCAGCACGCGCCCCGAACAGCAGTAGAAATAAGGGATTAAAGAGGTGCTACTACGATGGATTACGTCACGAAAAGACGTCTAGGAAACGGGAGGAGGGCTGGCGACTCGTTCGCCACCCTCCTCTTCGTCGTAGTCGCCATTGCCCTTACGGCGACGACGCTCATGCTGACTGACGCGTTTCTCGGAAGCAGGGATACCACCATGACTTTCGTTCCCATGAACGCCACCGTTTACGTGCACTCAAACGGCTACTCATCGACGGAAGCGCTGCTCTCCTCATCCAGCGGAATGCCTTCGGGAATCCACCCATACGAGTTCGCGCTCTTCATCGCGCCCGGAGACGACGTGCCTCAACGCGGCACCATTCTTGCCTGGGGCACGCTGAAGAAGCCGAACGCGACGGAGCTGGGCATCCTCAAGGAGCGCGGAGCCACGAAGATCGATGACCGCCATTATTTTTTTGGCGACGCTTCACTTGCCACCGCCGCGAAAGTCGCCGCGGCCGCACACGCCTCACTCGCCGATGACGGGCAGCGACACGCCGCGCTGAACGCGATGCGCGAGCTGTTCAGCGTGCAGATCCTTGCGAATCCGCGACAAGCCGTCCACGATGCGGGTTCACCTCTTGTCGACGATCTGCTTGCGGACATCTCACCGGAATCGGCAGTCGTGGGAGTCGCGCTGCGCGACCGTTCGTTCATTGCCCGCGTTACCCCGTTGTCGGTGCCGATGTCACGCAGCATCGATCATTCCGTCGCGGCCGAACTCGATCCGACGCGCATCAATGCCGACGCGGTAATCACCGAAATTTCACCGGACTTCAATTTTTCAAAACTCTTCGCGTTCGACTCGGCGAACAGGCGAGGTGTCACGGACGACATGCTTGCCGAAAGCGACGACGCGCTCCGCGCAGCCCTCGGCTCGCCCTTTGCACTCTGGCTGCGCGAGGCGACCGCCGCACAGCCGGCACCGACCTTCCTTTTACACTTTCCGCACATCGCGCCGCAGGCTGCCGCAGCAGCCATCATGCGCACTTTTGCCATCAGGAATCCCACATCCCAAGACCTGACTCTTCCCGACGGCTCTACTGCCACGGAGTTACGCATCGACGAGCTTCTGAGCGACAGCAGCGCCCTTAAGGGCGACCTGATACTCGGTGGTCCTGGCGGCAAAATCATGGTGGGGTCAGACAATGAGAACGGAAGCCTTATTAGCTCAGATTCTGGCCTGTTCAATGAATATCGCCACCCAAAACTTACCCACCAGGAAACCAACGACCCCTGCGGACGTTCCGCAAATAAGCTGACCATCAACGATACGACGCTCATTAAGGAGAAAAACGCCGCATTTAGCTTCATTGTTGATAAGACCGGGATAAATGCCGTTTCCTTCAACATGACTGAGGATAACGAGCTTTTCTTCTGTGGATATAGAAAGTAACCTGTGGATAAGCGTGGTTTTACGCGTAGCTAAATGAACAAAATGAATGTTCACGACTATCCACAGCTATAAAACACCGCTTTGTTGAGCGGTGTTTTATGCACTTGTCCTGATTGACCCTTGGACATAAAACTGGTATACTGAGTTCATCGAGGGTAAGGATCTTTGACAACCAAGCAGAAAAGGAACTGCTTCTGACGCAACCCCCGTCGGGATTGATTCCTTCTTCTTTACTAATCCTTGTGCCACCCTTGAATACCAAAAACAAAAATTCAAAAAGGCATTCGGTATCCTCCATTTTGCCCTTCGGGGTAGGAGGCTCTACCGGGGAATGGTAGAGAAGGCTTTGTTCTTTCTCCCCTGTCCATGCTTACACGTTCGGGTGTATTACGGTCATTTCTGCCTAAGGAATGTCGGTATTACACCCGTTAACGGGTACATCTCAGGGGCCTTTGTCGGCACTAGTGAGGCATGAATTCTTTCATTGGCCAAAACTTCTAGTGCCGATTTTCTTTTTCCTCAAAAATTGCCGTCTTTCAGCATTTTTTGCTTACAATTTGCCTTTTTGGGCGGGTGTCGTATACTGTTGTCACATTCCTTTGGGCTGATTATTCGCCTGTGTCTGATCGAGGATGGCTCCAATGGACCATAAACAATGACCCACCGAGGTCACATTTTTATGAAAAAAGATTTTCTCAAGGAGGTTGAAGGACTGCTGACCCAAGAAGAAGCCAAACTTCGCGGCGAACTGGCAGAATTTGCCAAGCAAAATCCAAAGAACAACGAAAGCTACAGCGTGGAGTTTCCCAACATGGGCGATAAGGAGGATGAAAACGCCGAAGAAGTGAACATGTTCAGTACGAACCTCACGTTGGAGCGCACCATCGAATCTTCGCTGCGCGACGTAGAAAAGGCCATAGAGCGCATCAAGAAGGGCACCTACGGCATCTGCAAGTACTGCAACAAGGAGATTGACGAGAAACGCCTGCGCGCCCGCCCCGCATCGAGCTCCTGCATTGAGTGCAAGAAGTCTTTTACCCAGGAATTCTAAACTCTCCAAAGTCCGGCCGAAATGCCGACCGGAAAAAACGGTCGGCATTTTGATAGCAGACAATCCAATGACTCTCCTCAAGAAATTTCCCATCCTTCATAACGGGTGGTTCGTCACCGCCACCGCCCTCTTTGTCGTCGACCGCCTCTGCAAGTATTGGTCGTTGCGAGGCCACTCCTACTTCGTCGGCGAGGCTGTGGCCTTCTGGTACTTCCGAAACACGGGAATTGCGTTCAGTCTGCCCTTGGCTTCTGCGATTTTTTGGCCGGCAGCAATCACCATCTTCGTGCTACTGGCGGTTTTATTTGCACGCGCCTTTCGCAGCGACTTTACGCGCGCGGGCTTGTACTGGATGGTGCTGCTCGGCGCAAACTCCAACTTGATGGACCGTTGGTATACCGGCGCCACCTCGGACTACCTCATTTTCTTTAACCGATCGGCCGTCAACGTCGCCGACGGCATGATCATCGTGGCGCTGTGCATGTTGTGCTTCGCCAAGCCGTCGCGTCAGGTCAACGCCGCAGATTCATAAGAAGCGGAATCGTAAGACGCCGCGGCTTCTCTTTTTTTGGGTAGCTTGGCGTAGCGGAGCGGCTTTGACGCGCAAGGCCATTCGTGTTGAGATGCGCACGCGAATAGGAATTCGCACCGAAGAAAAGGATCAAGCGATGGTGAAGCTCATTACGCTGGTGACGCGCCTGTACAACCAGGTGCAGAAAGCCAAGCCGAAAGTACGAGACCGACTGATTGCCATCGTCCGCGAGGTTCGTGATTCCGGCGTGGTGCCGCTTGGCATACGCAAAGCCGACGACGGCAGTGACGAGTATCTCTGGCTCGTTTTCGACCGGTCGCATTTTGCCTCGAATGTCGTGCTGGCGATGTACTTGCGAGAGCGCTCTCCGGCAGACGCGACCATTGCCGTCATCGAAATCTGACCGCCCAATTTCTTGGGCGGTTTTTTACTGCTTGGAATGACTGCGCGACGCGTATCTCCTCCTGCGCGCTGACGGGCCGGTACTGAGCGATAAAACCTTGCGAGATATTGAGCGGCCTGATAAGAACTGCGCGCGTATAACCGCGCACGCCATGCCCGCAACCATCCAATCCGCCGCCCTCGTCGGCATCGATGCCTCTCCCGTAGATGTCGAAGCTGACATCGCTCAGGGCTTGCCCAATTTCGTCATTGTCGGCCTCCCGGACGCTTCAGTGCAAGAATCGAAGGAGCGCATCAAGACAGCGCTTAAGAACGGAGGACTCCCCTTTCCACGCACGCGCATCACCGTGAACCTGGCTCCTGCCGACATCAAAAAAGAAGGCCCGTCGTATGATCTGCCGATTGCGGTGGCCATACTCGAAGCGAGCGGGGCGGTGCCGCGCCACAAAAATCCGAATCGGCTGTTCGTCGGAGAACTCGCGCTTGATGGCAGCGTGCGGCCGGTTGCTGGAGTGCTGTCGATCGCGCTGATGGCTTCGGAACGCGGCATCGACGAACTGTACGTGCCAAAAGAAAATGCCGGAGAAGCGACTCTCGCCTCCGGCGTTCGCGTATTCGCGATTAGCTCACTGTCGCAACTGATCGCCCACTTCACGCGCGCGGAAATCATCCAACAGTCGGAACCGCGACCGCTGCCGGAGTTGCTGCAGGCGCGCACCGAGGCCGACTTCGCGTCGGTAGTGGGCCAGCACCAAGCGAAGCGCGCGCTGGAGATCGCGGCGGCTGGCGGACACAACGTATTGCTCTCCGGACCGCCCGGTTCAGGCAAGACCGTGCTCACGCGCGCATTGCCTTCGATTTTGCCGGCGATGACCAAGGAGGAAATGCTCGAAGTCACCAAGATCGCCAGCGCGTCGGGAATCATCAAGGCTGGCGCGGTGATGACCGAACGCCCGTTCCGGTCTCCGCATCACACCGCATCGGGCGTGGCGCTGATCGGCGGCGGCTCATTCCCCAAGCCCGGCGAAGTCACGTTGGCGCATCGCGGAGTGCTGTTCCTGGATGAGTTCCCGGAGTTCCCGCGCTCGGCTCTGGAAAACCTGCGCCAACCGCTGGAAGACGGTTTCGTGACTATTTCGAGAGCCAGCGGCACAGTACGGCTGCCGGCAAAATTCATGCTCGTGGCAGCGCAAAATCCCTGCCCTTGCGGATTCGCCACCGACCCCGATCAGCTGTGCAGCTGCAACCCCGCGCAAGTCGCCAAGTATGGACGCAAAATTTCCGGCCCGCTCCTGGATCGGATAGACCTGCACGTCGAAGTTCCTAAGGTCGACGTCGGTCGCCTGCTCGCCGGCTCCGAGGAAGAGTCGAGCGCGGTAATCCGCCAAAGGGTTCAGTCTGCCCGTGACCGGCAATACGCCCGCCTCAAAAAGCACGGGATCTTCACCAACGCGGAAATGAGTCACGCCATGCTCAAAAAACTCTGCCCGCTTCCGCCCGATGCAGATTCGCTTCTCGTCGCCGCTGCCAACAGGCTCAAGCTCTCCGCGCGTGCGGCCGTACGCGTCATCAAGCTTGCCCGAACCATCGCCGACCTCGACGGACAGGACGGCATCCTTGCGACACACGTCGCCGAAGCGATTCACTATCGCGAACGCCGAGGAAATTGACGCTACTTTCACGCAAGCGACATCAAGAAAATTTGCGTATGAAAAATGAGGCTGCAAGCCCCATTTTTCATACGTCACGCGGAACGCTTATCTGATGTAATCAAGCGGGTTCACGCGATGTTGCGGAGTGCCGGTCATGACCTCGAAGTGCAAGTGAGGGCCGGTCGAGTTTCCCGTGGTGCCCATGAGCATGATGACATCGCCTTTCTTGACGGTGTCACCGGCTTTGGCAATCAACTTGGACGCGTGACCGTAGCGGGTGAAGATGCCGCCGCCGTGATTGATGAGAACCATGTTGCCGTAACCGCCGTTATTCCAACCGGCAAGCGCGACTACGCCATCCTCGGCAGCGTACACCGGCGTACCTTGCGGACCCGCGATGTCGACACCGGTGTGCCGCGACCCTCCGCGATAATGGCCGAAGTACTGCGTAATACGGCGGACTGCCGTTGGCCAAATCATGTTATCCGAACTGTCTTCGCGGTCAGGTGACGGAGGAGGCGTCACGAAAATCTCCCTTATGTTGGTTGCGATGCGCGACGGACGCTTCGGCGGCGGCGGAGCGGGCAATTTTCCATCAGGAAGAATGAGCTCCTGACCAAGAGCCAGTCCCGCGCCGGATGCCAAGCCGTTCATCTCGATAATCTTGTCAGGATCGCTACCGAAGGCATTGGCGATACGGTTGACAGTGTCGCCGGACTTCACCTTATAAATGACACCGTCGACAGGCATGATCTTAAGCGTGTCGCCGGGGTGAATCACGCTGCGCACGGTGAGTCCGTTTGATGCCAAAAGGGTTTCTGTGCGGAGACCAAACTTACGAGCGATAGAACCAAGGGAGTCACCGTCGGCAATGACATAGGATTCAACCTTGCTGCGAGTGGACGGAGCGTTGCCGCCATCGACTTCGGGCTGCACGCGAACGGCATTTGCCGTCGGAGAAAAAAGCGTAAGCTCGCTGGGATCTTCGACGTAAGCCTCTACGTCTACGGCGGACGGATCCATCTGATTTTGATCGGCTTGGGCTGCGGAATCGTGCGAGCTCAATGCCTGGCTACCCAAGTAGGCAGCACCTTCGGAAGAATTCACATTTTGGGAGCCAGCTTCTTCGATGACCACGGCATCCGCCTCATTTTGGGTGAGCGTGCCCAGAATGCTTTGTGGCGCATTGGCATCGGGTTGAGTGCCGGTTCCCTGAGCGTGCAAATTGGTAGTGGTCACGGCAAAAGCCAAGACGATCACAATGGCGTGAATTGCGTAGCGGTTAGCCAATAAACCCATGGCCCGATCACGCATGTACTCCGATAAGCGGAGGGCCAGCTTCTTAATGACACGATATACCAGGTAAAAAAACCCCACCAAAGGGTATAAAATCGCTCTACAAAGCCAAAAAAATGGCCGCTTCACCATCAAAAGCAAAAGGGTTAAGACCTTTTTCAAGCCCATTAACCCTTTGAAGACTCCCAAGAGGAGCTTAATGCCGATTTTTTTGGCGGCTCGAGGTATATGAAAAGGCTTACTTTTCTTATGGTAGCAGCTATTTCTACGCTAGTTTAAGCGTAAATTTGACCTCTCTTCCGTCCCTCAATGTACTGAAAAATGGTAACAACCCCGCCACGTAGTGTCAACCATCTTTCGCACAGGCCACCCCTCAGCACGTTGACTTGCGCGCAAAATTATGCTATGTTTTTTTGTCGGAATAAAAAGGAGACGCCCTTTGAAAGAAACGTACGAAACGTTTTACGAGCGAATCAGGCCGCTGTTTGCGCCGAAAGATCTGGCGATGATTGACCTGGCTTACGTCCTGGCCAAACATTCACACCGCCATCAAACCCGCAAGGACGAGAAAGACCCTGATACCAACCAGCCATTGCGATATTTCGAACACCCGCGTCGCGTGGCCCTCATCCTGCTTGACGAAGTACACTGCCGCGATGTCAACCTGATCATCTCGGCATTCCTGCACGACGGGACGGAAGACACCCGATTCCTCACCAAGGAACGAATTCAGTGTTACTTCGGCGAAAAGGTGGCGAACATCGTCAACATGGTCACGAAGGTGCCGCCGCGCCAGGGTAGCTACCAGCCGGATTACGTGAAGAACCTGATGCGGTTCGGAAGCTGGCGCGAGCTCCTGCTCAAGTCCTGCGACCGTCTCGACAACCTCCGCTCCATGACCAGTAGCCCGCCGGAGTTTCAGCGCAAACAGGTCATCGAGACCGTAAGCAAGTACTATGCGGTCCTCGACCTGACGGTCGCCAAAGTTCCCAAGCGCTACGGCAAAGGCGCGGAGAGGGTGCGCGAGTCTTGCAAGAACATGGTCATCCACATCGAAGAGCAGCTGGCCAAAGCCGAGTCCGACAAAGACGACGACTGAACCTCTTCTGAATGAAGCTGCGGGGAATCTCCCCAAGTCGACCCGACACTTCAAGTGTCGGGTCTTTTTATTGACAGAAAAGCCTCAATTTCCTATTATTGTTGCTGAAAAGCTATTTTTTATTTACTAAACTTGAGTGCAGCTCATGCAAGCTGCCACCTCATTCGACTATGGGTACACCTTTATTCCTCGCGATTCTTGCGGCATTGGCGGCCATCGCTTACGGCGCAGTCCTCATCCGCTGGGTGCTGGCAAAACCAGAAGGCGACGATAAGATGAAGGCCATCGCTAAGGCCATTCAGGAAGGCGCTTCGGCTTACCTCATCCGCCAGAACAAGTCTGCGGGTATGGTTGCCATCGTCATCTTCGTCCTCCTTTGGGTGAAGTTGAACTTCTTAACGGCTGCCGGTTTTCTTGTGGGAGCCTCGCTCTCCGCACTTGCCGGCTACATCGGCATGCAGGTGTCGGTCCGCGCCAACATCCGCACGACCGAAGCTGCCAAGAACGGCATGGCTGATGCGCTCAACGTCGCCTTCCGCGGCGGTTCGGTCACCGGCATGCTCGTGGTAGGCCTCGGACTGCTTGGCGTTTCCGGTTTCTACGCGCTCACCAAGGGCAACCCCGGTGCCGTCGACGCGCTCGTCGGTCTTGGCTTCGGCGGATCGCTCATCTCGGTATTCGCTCGCTTGGGCGGAGGCATTTTCACCAAGGCCGCTGACGTCGGTGCCGACCTCGTCGGCAAGGTGGAAGCAGGTATTCCGGAAGATGACCCGCGCAACCCGGCCGTGATAGCCGACAACGTCGGTGACAACGTCGGTGACTGCGCGGGCATGGCTGCCGACCTCTTTGAGACCTATGCGGTCACGGCGGTCGCGGCGATGCTTCTCGGCTCGCTTACCTTCGAGGGCAATCAGAACGCCATCGTCTATCCGCTGGTGCTCGGCGCGGTTTCCATCGTCGCTTCCATCGCCGGTTCGTTCGCTGTTCGCCTCGGCGCCACCAAGAACATCATGAACGCCCTCTACAAGGGCCTCATCGTCGCCTCGCTGGTCTCGGCCGTCCTTTTCTGGCCGGTGACCAAGTGGCTCATGGCTGACAACGGCTCCTACTCGGTTCTTCATCTCTATCTGGCTTCGCTCATCGGCCTGGCCGTCACTGGACTCTTGGTAGTGATCACCGAATATTTCACGGGGACGGAGTACGCTCCCGTTCGCCGCATCGCCGCCGCGTCGCAGTCCGGTCACGGCACCAACATTATCGCCGGTCTTGCCGTCTCGATGCGTTCCACCGCGCTCCCGGTGCTCCTCATCTGCGGAGCAATCGCCGGCGCCTACTCCCTTGCTGACATTTACGGCGTGGCCGTCGCTTCGATGTCCATGCTGTCGCTTACCGGCATCATCGTCGCCATCGACGCCTACGGCCCGATCACCGACAACGCCGGCGGCATCGCCGAAATGGCTGGCCTCCCGGAATCCGTCCGCAACATCACCGACCCCCTCGACGCCGTCGGCAACACCACCAAGGCCGTGACCAAAGGTTACGCCATCGGTTCAGCGGGCCTCGCTTCCATCGTGCTCTTCGCTTCCTTTAAGGAAGAGTTGCTCAAGCTTGGCGACCCGGCCATTTTCGACCTGTCCAACCCAAGGGTCCTCATCGGCCTTTTCCTCGGAGGCGTCGTTACCTACCTCTTTGCCGCCATCGCGATGGAAGCCGTCGGCCGCGCCGCAGCTGGCGTGGTAGAGGAAGTCCGTCGCCAATTCCGTGAAATCCCCGGCATCATGGAAGGCACGGCAAAACCGGAATACGCAAAATGCGTGGATATCGTGACCAAGGCGGCCATCAGCGAAATGGTCATCCCTGCGCTGCTCCCCATCGGCGCTCCAATCATTGTCGCCGTCCTCTTCAAGCAACAGCTCGGCATCGAAGCCCTCGGCGGCATGCTTGTCGGTGCCATCGTCACCGGCATCTTCCTCGCTGTCTCCATGACGACTGGCGGCGCAGCTTGGGACAACGCCAAGAAGTACATCGAGTCCGGCGTCTACGGTGGCAAGAAGTCCTTCGCCCACCAGGCTGCCGTCACCGGCGACACCGTCGGAGACCCCTACAAGGACACCGCCGGCCCCGCCATTAACCCGATGATCAAGATCCTCAACATCACCGCCCTGCTCATCGTCGCCATGATGGCAGCCGCAGCCAAAACTGCATCAGGACTGTAAGAAGGAAACGAAAACGGCTCGCATCACGCGGGCCGTTTTTTGTTTTCGACTTACTTACCACAAGATGCTGCCGCCTCGCACTGCGCCTCTCCGCAGTTTGACACCCCCAAGTTTTTCCGCTAAAGTCCGAACTTATCAGGGCTTATTTTGCATCATCATTTATGTCCGCCACCATCAAAAAGCTCCCCAACGGAATGGTAGAGATTGCCTGCGACGTCTCCATCGAGGAGGTCAAGAATGAGCTCGAGACTGCCGCCCGCAAACTCACCGAGGAAAAGCCCATGCCGGGCTTCCGTCCCGGCAAGGCCACCTACGACATGGTCAAGCAGGCCTATGGCGAGATGGCCATCTATGAGACGGCTCTTCCTGCCATCTTCCGAAAGCACTACGTGAAGGCCGTGACCGAGAACCACGTGCACACCTACGGCGAACCGAAGATCGAAGTCACCAAACTCGCTCCGGGTAACCCGATTTCCTTCACGGCGACCTGCGCTTCCGTTCCGGACATCACCAGCATGCCCGACTATCGCTCCATCAAGGTGGAAACGAAGGAGCCAAAGGTAGAGGACAGCCAAGTCGAAGCGGCGCTCAAGGAGCTGCAGTCCATGCACACCGCCGAAGTCCGCGCGCAACATGAGGCCCAAGAGAAGAACAAGATCGTCGTCGACATGGACCTTTCCATCGCCGGCGTTCCTCTCGAAGGCGGCCAAGCGCGCAACCACGGCATCTTCCTGAATGAGGAATATTACATTCCCGGACTCAAGGAAAAAGTGCTCGGCATGAAAGAAGGCGAGAAGCGTGAATTCTCCCTGAAGTTCCTCGACACGCATTTCCAAAAGAACCTCGCGGGCAAGGACGTCGACTTCGCCGTCACCCTCAAGGAGGTTTACGACCTCGAGCACCCGCCCATCGACGACGAACTCGCCAAGAAAGTTGGACAAGCCAGCGTTGCCGAACTGCGAGAGCTCGTCAGGAAGAACATGTTTGATGAGGCCGCCCTGAAAGAAAGCCAGCGTGTCGAACTCGCCATCCTCGATCAGCTCGTCGAAAAAGGACGCTTCGACGACGTTCCGGAAGTCATCCTCAATGATGAGGTCAAGCGCATGATGGAAGAGCTTCAGCGAGGTGTCGTCGAACAGGGCGCCACCTGGGCCGACTATCTTCTCAACATCAAGAAGACCGAGGATGAACTCAAGATGGAATTCGTTCCGCAAGCCGTGAAGCGCGTAAAGACCGCAGTGCTCATCCGCGAAATCGGGGAAAAGGAGGGCGTGGAGGTTTCCGATGACGAGTTGCTCAGCGAAATCGGCAACCTGATAAACCACTACGCAGGCAACGCCGAAGCGCAGACGCAAATTCGCACGGAGGAATATCAGGACTATGTCCGCTCCTCCATGCGTAACCGCAAGGTGCTGGCGATGCTCCGAGACGAGGCGACAGGAAAGAAATAATGGAGGTTTCCGCAAGATAAGTGGTAAAGTGGTGGACGACAGGTTCACCACTTTTTGTTTTCCCTTATGAAATTCGGCGCGCACGTCTCCGCGTCTGGCGGCGTATCCAATGCCCCGCTCAATGCGGCAGCTCTCGACCTCGAATGTTTCCAGTTCTTTTCGCGTCCGCCCCAGGGAAGTCGCGTAGGGCCAATCCCAAAGGATGAAATCGCAAAATTCCGCAAAGCCTGTGAAACGAGCGGTTTCGACAAGTGTTACATTCACGCGCCCTACATCATCAACCTGGCTTCCAAAGAGGAGCGCATCCGCGCGTCATCGATAGAGATCCTCCGCGGCGAGCTTGAGCGCGGCACGCTGCTTGGCGTGACGGCAATGATGTTTCATCCGGGAAGCGCTTCGGGCGTAGGCGAAGAGGCCGGCGTCAAGCTCGTCATCGGCGGCATCAAGAAGATTCTCAAGGGATACGCTGGCACCGCCCGCCTTCTCATCGAGATTTCGGCTGGTGCCGGCATGGTCATGGGCGATACCTTCGAGGAAGTCGGCGCCATGCTCGATGGCGTCGATAACGAAATGCTTGGGGTGTGCTTCGATACCGCCCACGCCTTTGCCTCAGGCTACGACTTGCGCGACACCGAAGCCGTCACCAAGACCATGAAGGCCTTCGACAAGGCCATCGGCCTGAAGAAGCTGGAACTCTCTCACTGCAACGACTCAAAAGTGGACATCGGCGAACACAAGGATCGCCATGAACATCTCGGAAAGGGCTTTATCGGCAAAAAGGGGTTCGAGGCGATCGTGACATCAAAAGCCTTCTCCAACGTGAACCTGATTTTGGAAACGCCCCCAGACCATGTCGCCGAGGACCTCGCGATCCTCAAAAAATTACGTGGCAAGAACAAGTAAATCCCTATGTTCCTCACCGTCTCCGTTCGTGCAGGCGCCCGCAGGCGAGCCGTGGAAGAAATGCCTGACGGTTCGCTCAAAATCTGGACAACCGTGGCTCCAGAAAAAGGTAAGGCGAATAAGGACATTGTGGACATGTTGTCAGAACATCTCCATGTCCCAAAATCGTGTATAAGTCTGGTTAGAGGAGGAACGGCATCCAAAAAAATATTTAAAATAATGGCTATATAAAGCCATTATTTTTTGTTTGGGACCGGATCATTTCCACCCTTGCTCCATGGATTACAGCGTAAGATTCTTCCGGCACCGAGGATAAGTCCGCGAGTTACCCCTAGCTTATCCACAGCACCATAAGTGTATTGGGAGCAGCTGGGATAAAACTTACAGTACCCATGGGGATAAAAAACTCGGAGTGGGCCGTGGTCTGGGGAAAACAACCTTTGGTACACTCTAATGGTCTTCAATACGGCCATTTTAGGAATACCGAAGATAATTCTAAAGATAAGGTAGTCACTGGTATTCATTTTCGTGGCAATATCCCTGATTTCCAAAGCAACTCTAAAATCGACTTCTCTATCTCGGCAAAATCCATAGATTTTGATTCCACTCTAGCCATAAAGGCGATATCGAGCCCGCTCTCGATCTGCGCATAATGTTTACGAACGATCTCACGCATGCGACGCTTGATGAGGTTGCGCACGTTGGCCTTCTTGGCAACCTTGGTACTGACGACAAAACCGACCTTGGTAGCCTCTATCTTGCTCTTCATGGCCTTCATGGTTATCCCGCGAGCATGAAAAGCACGGCCTTTGGCAAAAAGCCTGGCATAATCCTTGTCTGCATTGAGTCGAAATGGCTTTGCCAACATATAACGGCACTGTACCACGCCTGCAACGTAATTGAGAATCAAACAAAAAAGCCCATTTTACAGGGCTTTTTTGACTACACGCTGAGCTTCTTGCGACCCTTGTCGCGGCGACGTTTGATAACGGCACGACCGGCGGTCTTGCTCATGCGGCTAAGGAAGCCATGCTTCTTCTTCATTTTGCGCGGGTTGCGCTGGAGTGTTCGCTTGGGCATAGAAATTCGCTTATCTGATTTGAAGTCGTCTTATACTCCCAGATTTCCTTATTTTTGGCAAGGCACCCTACATATAGTGTTAAGAAACTGTTGATAACACATCCTGTGGGGTTGACGGAACGCGCCGCAATACAGCGTTTTGTGCCGCATTTCCACCCTTGCTTTTATATTGAAAGATATCCACAATTGATACACACTCTATGAACACTTAGGCGGCTTTTCAAATACGTTTGGCTGACTTAGACTGTACTAAGCCTCAAGAAATTTTCGCCTCCGTCTTTCGACGAACCAACACTATGAATACGCACGAACTTTGGCAGGCTGTTCTCGGTGAGTTGGAACTCACGTTGAGCAAGGCGAATTTCACCACATGGTTCAAAAATACCTTCATCTCGTCTTGCGACGGCCAAAAAGTCGTCATAAGCGTCCCTAATACGTTCACCAAGGCTTGGCTGGAAAAAAAGTACAACGCCTCCATTCTCAAATCGCTCCAAACGGTGGGTAATGCCGGTTTCAAGGAGATCATCTACAAGGTAGATGTTCGCCCAATGAACAGGCCGATGTCCCAGGAAACCTTCCAGGTGCTGGCCCCAACGGCCAACGAGGTTGCTACGCTGATTCGCCCTGAAACTCAGCAGAGTGTAGCCCAAAAAGAGTATTCAAACGACAATAAACTGAGCTACAAATATACCTTTGACACCTTCATTGTAGGCAAAGGGAATGAACTGGCTCATGCTGCAGCCATTGCTGTGGCGGAGAACCCAGGCACTAAGTACAACCCGCTGTTCGTCTACGGCGGAGTCGGTCTTGGTAAGACGCATTTACTGCAAGCTATCGGCAACTCCGTTCTCGCCAAGAATCCGGAAGCCAAGGTCCTGTATGTAACCTGCGAAAAGTTCACTAGCGAGTTCATCCATGCGGTCAAAAGCGGCCGCGGTAAGGACTTCAAGGACGTGTACCGCAACGTAGACCTCCTGATGATCGACGATATCCAGTTTCTCACTGGCAAAGACGGTACCCAAGAGGAGTTCTTCCACACCTTCAACGCCCTACATCAGAACAATAAGCAGGTTGTCCTCACCTCGGACCGGCCTCCCAAGCAGATTCCGGCCCTTGAACATCGCCTCATCTCGCGCTTCGAGTGGGGAATGACTGCAGATATCTCCAGCCCGGACTTCGAGACGCGCATCGCCATCTTGGAAACCAAGTGCAAGGAGCGCAGCTACGACCTCGAATCCGAGATTGTCCGTTACATTGCCACAGTCATCCAGTCCAATGTTCGCGAATTGGAGGGTGCCCTCAACAAAATCATTGCCTACCACCAGTTTAAGAACACCAAACCGACGCTAGAGGCAGCAAAAACCTTGCTTTCCAGCTTCGGTCCTACCCAAGCCAAGAAGAACGTCACAGCCAAGCATATCGTCAATACCGTCGCTTCGTACTACGACGTTACGGTGGCCGATATGAGCGGAAAATGCCGAGAAAAACGCCTTGCTTTTCCCCGACAGGTCATCATGTACCTGATGCGCGAGGAAATCAGTGCCTCTTACCCTTCGATTGGCCACGAACTTGGCGGTCGCGACCACACGACGGCAATGCATGCCTACTCTAAAATCGCAGGAGAGTTGGAAAGCAGCCCAAAGGTTCGACAGGATCTCGATCTCATCAAACAGCGCCTCTACAACACATAGTCGCAGCGCATAACTTGTGGAAACAGTGAGGTCAACCGCTGGAAAAACCTAGGATGTCCGGTGGACAGAACCAGGGGCGCCTTGCGGATAGCATGGCGCCCCTGGTTTTTCCCCAAAGTTATACCACTGGTTTTCCCCGATTCTCCACAGACATCCACAAGTTCCGACGGCTCAATCAAGCGAACAAGGGCGACTTTTCCCCGCTATCCACTCGCCCACTACCACCACTTAGGATATATATAAATTTCTTACGATATTGTTGTGATGAAGTTCTCCTGCACGCAAGAAAACTTGAATCAAGGACTTTCTATCGTGAGCCACATCGCCGGTAAGAATGTGAACTTACCGATTCTCGGAAACGTTCTGATCAAAGCCGACGATAAAATGTTGAGGTTCATGGCAACGAACCTTGAGATTGCCGTGAAGTGCGTGGTACGTGGCAAGATTGAAGCCAGTGGCGAATTCACCGTTCCCTCAAAATTGTTTTCTGATTATGTCTCCTTATTGCCCAAGGAGCGCGTGGACGTGGAAATGAGCGGCAACGCCCTCACTGTTGCCTGCGGGACGTACCAGACGAAGCTGAATGGCATCCCAGCCTCTGAATTTCCACTCATACCCACCATCGAAAGCCAAAGAAAGTTTACGGTGAAGGTTTCTGATCTGCGAAAAGCCGTCAATCAGGTATTGTTCGCGGTTGCTCCAAATGAATCACGGCCGGAAATAAGCGGTGTATTGTTCAAATTCGTACCGGGTGAAGGGTTATTGGACTTGGTACTCGCCGCAACCGATAGTTATAGGCTCGCGGAAAAGATCGTGCCAGTTGATGTGAAGGCAAGTGCATCTATTTCCGAAGCATTTTCCATTATTGTCCCCTCGCGCACCGTTTCTGAAGTCATTCGTATTCTTGGCGTGTTCAGGGACTCGCTCGATAACCCGGCAAATATCGAGATTCACGTAAGCGACAACCAGGTGCAGTTCGTATACGACACCGTTGAGCTTATCTCCAGAACCATTGAGGGTAAGTATCCGGATTATCGACAGCTTATCCCCGATCGGTTCGAAACTGAGGTGGTGGTGAGCAAAGAAGAGCTCTCACGTGCGGTGAAAACGGCCAGCTTGTTCTCAAGGACCGGCCTTAACGATATTCTCATCACCTTTACGCCGGATTCATCGATCAAGCTGTCTTCCACTAATAATCAGACTGGCGAGCATGCGGTGGAGCTTGGCGGTGCTATCAAGGGGAAACAGGGCTCGATTACGGTGAACTTCAAGTACTTCCTTGACGGTGTGAACAACATGGATGCCGAGAACGTCATTCTGCAGCTGATCGACGGCATGAGTCCGTGCGTGATGCGCGGATACATGGATGGCCACGCGACGCAGGAATATCTTTACATCGTGATGCCTATTAGGCAGTAGTGATAAGGATTAAAAAAGCGGACCCGATGCGGGTCCGCTTTTTTAACGTACTGAGATTGGGATTGATTCGGTTCGTTCGTCTCCAGTGGTGAGGGTTGCCCTCACTGTTACGTTATAGCGTCCCGCCGTAGGTTTGTCGTTCCAAGTGAAGGACAGATTCGGAAGTGCGGGGTGGTCGGTTGATCCGATGATGATGACGTTGCCATTTTGGTCGACAGCTGACACCTCGAGGTGGTCGATGCTTTGATTGTCATCGATTCTAATCGAGATGGTAAATGGAAAACTCGATTTGCTGAGCTCTTGCGAGTTGTAGGGCGAGGTCCATTCAACGCCGAGCGGTCCAGGATCTGCGGTGACGTTCACCGTGATTTGAGCGGTGCCCATGTTGCCTACGTCATCGAAGGCATTTGCAGTGAGCGTGTGGAAGCCCTTGCCGACGTGGTTGGGAACGGGAAGCGAAGCGTTGAACGG
>JAHFIW010000026.1:3213-19599 GCA_023246195.1 bacterium | reverse complement strand
GTTTGGCACCTCGATGTCGGCTCATCGCATCCTGGGGCTGGAGAAGGTCCCAAGGGTTTGGCTGTTCGCCAATTAAAGCGGTACGTGAGCTGGGTTCAGAACGTCGTGAGACAGTTCGGTCTCCTATCCACTATGGGCGACGAAACTTGAGGATACGCTTCCTTAGTACGAGAGGACCGGGAAGCACGAATCTCTTGTGTACGAGTTGTCCTGCCAAGGGCACTGCTCGGTAGCAACATTCGGCGGGGATAAGCGCTGAAAGCATCTAAGCGCGAAGCTCCATCCAAGATTAGGTTTCATAGGCTCCTGGGAGAATACCAGGTTGATAGGTCGCAGGTGTAAGGCCCGTAAGGGTTTCAGCCGAGCGATACTAATAAGCCGTCGCATCAATCAATCCACTGAAGCACGAAGACGTTGTTGCCGTATCCATCAAGGCTCCGCAGGAGTGCTGGTGGATGACGCTACGACCTTGTGTGAACATAACTACGAAGCTGATTCTAAACGATTTGCGGTATCCGCATGCAAGAGTCCGATTCTTGTTCCGGATGCCTGATCCCCGTCAGGGGACATGCAAAAGAGCATATCGTTCTGGTGACACGTCCGAGCTGGCCACACCCGTTCCCATCCCGAACACGGAAGTTAAGAAGCTCAGGGCCGATGATACTTGGTGCCAACCCGCGCCTGGGAAAGTAGGTAGTCGCCGGAACAATGTGCTTTTTTGTTTGCGTGAAACCGACAGGGTTGACCAAACCCTGTTTTTTTGCTATCCTTTTCTGTTACGGTTCATTCAGACGGAACCGTACGTCAAAATATCAAGCAAAGGAGGTTTGTCATGCCGCCCCTTCCCCCGTGGATTATCGAGCAAATCAAGAAGCAGGAGGAGAAGAAGCGCCGGCAATATGAACCCCTGCCGCTTCAACTGCCTGTTCCGGAGCCACCGCCTCCGAAGCCAAAGGAGCCGAATCCGGACGACGGTGGCCACGGGGTCACCATAATCGATCCGGATAAGGATGCACGTGAACCAAGCCCTGACGCCAGAGAACGCGGGGTCATCATCATTTCGCTCTTTTGACCAACATCAGCTTCTTAGTCCGACTCTTTATTAGAGGCGGACTTTTTTTATAGAAATGACAGTTTTTGGCCTTAAAACTATAAAGTGTAGATATTATTATGACGGAATGATATGCTTCAGACCATATGGAAATCCCACACATCCTGCAACAGTTAGGATTTACGGATAAGGAAATCAAGGTTTACATGATGCTTCTTACGGGCGGCCCTTCTTCTGTTCGCAGGCTGGCCAAGGACGCTGACGTGAATCGCGGAACGGTCTATGAGGCGCTTAAGACTCTCCAAAAGGCCGGTTTGGCGGGAATGTACCAGAAGCACAAGAAACAGTTCTTTCTCGCCGAAGATCCCGAGAAGTTAGCTGAAGTCATCGACAGGAAGGAGCGATCGGTATCGTCGCTTAAACGCGATTTGGCAGAGGTGCTCCCGGAGCTGCGCTCGCTGTACGTGCACGGCGGCGCTAAACCGACGGTTAAGTATTATGAGGGTGACAAGGGTTTTACCATCATTCTTAACGACGTTCTGCACACCATGTCCGATGAGGCCGACAAGACCTACCGCGCCTACTCTTCATCCGCGCTGCGCGA
Source organism: bacterium (assembly GCA_023246195.1). Lineage (GTDB taxonomy): Bacteria > Patescibacteriota > Patescibacteriia > SG8-24 > SG8-24 > JAHFIW01. The sequence continues at coordinate 17,944 of JAHFIW010000026.1, read as the reverse complement.
TTATTTGTATCGAGAGTTCCCCCATTTCACGAAGGAGCGTATCAAGCGCGGATTACTTGTGCGCGTCATCGCAATAGGTGCCGGTGGGGACGACCAGCCTTTGGCAGAGCGACGCTGGCTCTCGGAAAAGGACAGCTCACCGACGTACTCGATCATTTACGGGAAAAAAGTGGCCTTCCTCTCTCTCGGGAAAAATGACAGCCCGCTCGGCATCTTGGTGGAAGACGCAAACGTCGCGGCAACTGAGAGGCTCATCTTTGATCGGGTTTGGGAATCACTGAAGCCGTAACTTGCGTCTATGAAGTCAATCGTGACCATCGGCGGCGGCACGGGTCAGTTTTCGCTCCTGTCGGGGCTCAAAAAATATTCGGTCAATCTTACGGCGATCGTGGGCATGGCCGACAACGGCGGTTCTACCGGCGTGCTTCGTGACGAGCTGGGCGTATTGCCGCCTGGCGACATCCGTCAGTGCCTAGTGGCGCTTTCGGAGGCCGAAGTCATCATGCGCGAGCTGTTCAATTATCGTTTTGATAACGGGGGACTGAAGGGCCACAGCTTCGGTAACATTTTTTTGTCGACGCTGGAAAAAATCACCGGCAGCTTCGAAGAATCGGTGCGCGTTGCCGGCGTGGTGCTCGCCACGCGCGGCACGGTCATCCCGGTGACCATCGCCAACGTGTCGTTGGTGTGCGGCAGCGGGGACAAGGTCTGCGTCGGCGAACATGCCGTCACTACCTCGCCGATGCTTGAACGTGAGACGTTGCGTCTTGAGCCGGAAGGATATGCAAACCCTAAGACGATCGCGGCCATCGATGCGGCAGACTGCATTGTCATCGGCCCCGGCAATCTCTACTGCAGCATTCTGCCGAACCTGTTGGTGAAGGGCGTGTCTGAGGCCATCGCACGCTCCAGGGCAACGGTGGTCTACAACTGCAACTTGATGACTACAAAGGGTCACACTGAAGGCTTCACCGTTGCGGACTACGCTCACGAAATCGAGCGTTACATCGGCAAGGGGAGGATCAACTACGTCACCTACAATAAACGTCCTCCTTCTGTCGACTTGTTGGAGAAGTATGCGGAAGCCGAAGGCGTCAGTATGGTGCCCGCGCCCCAAAATTGTTTTTTCGGCGACTCGTTTACCGCACTTCCGGCGGACCTGGTCAGCACTCGGCTGCCAGTAATGAAGCCCGGTGACCCCATAAGGCGCTCATTCATTCGTCATGATCCGGACGCGCTGGCGGCCATCATCGTGCAGAATTGCCTTGGCGGCCTATGAAGATTGTCTTTATTACACCGGTTGAAATGTCTCCGCCTTTCGCGTGGCAGTAAAAATCTATGCAGTACATCACGGATCTCCACATTCACTCGCGCTATTCACGTGCGTGCTCAAAGAATCTGACGCTTTCAAACTTGGCCGCATGGGCCAAGGCCAAGGGTATCGACATTATCGGTACCTCCGATTTTACGCATCCGTCTTGGCTTAAGGACATTGAGGAACAGCTCGAGCCGGCAGAGGAGGGTCTATTCAGGCTTAAAAAGAAGTACGAGGCGGAAAATGGAGGGGGGAGCTACGTGGCGGCGCCGGAAGTGCCCGATGCCAAGCCGGTACGTTTCATGCTTACCACCGAGCTGTCTTGCATCTATAAAAAGAATGGTCGCACTCGTCGGCTGCATCTCTTGGTATTTGCGCCGACGCTTGCCGCTGTCAGGCGTATTGTCGCCGGCTTGGAGCGTCGCGGCTGCAATCTTCGCGCCGACGGTCGGCCAATTCTCGGTGTCGATGCCAAGATTATCGTGCAGTTGGCGCTTGATGCCGACTCCCGTTGCATGGTCGTGCCTGCGCATGCCTGGACGCCTTGGTTCTCCGTGTTCGGCTCAGAGTCGGGATTCGATTCTCTCGAGGAGTGCTTCGAAGAACTGACTCCGCATATTTACGCCATTGAGACGGGCCTATCGTCCGACCCGGCGATGAACCGCCGCCTGTCGAAGCTGGACGATATCATGCTTATCTCCAACTCCGACGCGCACGGCTTGCGCAATCTCGGTCGTGAGGCCAACGTCTTCGACGTTTCCGAGCCGTCCTACGCCGCCATTACCGATGTCCTGCGCAAGAAGCAACGCCAAAAATTGCATACCATCGAGTTCTTTCCCGAAGAAGGGAAGTATCACGTCGACGGACACCGTGACTGCGACTTCTTCTGCGAGCCTGAGGAAACGGTGAAGCGAAAGGGCCTCTGTCCAAAATGCGGCAAGCTCCTTACGCGTGGCGTACTCGGCCGCGTACATGCGCTCGCTGATCGTTCCGCAAGGCAGATTGGAGCGGCTGCGAGCCCGTTTAAGTCCATCGTGCCGCTGGAAGAAGTCATCGCCGATACCGTCGGCGTGGGGAAAGCTTCAAAGAAGGTATTTGCCGCATATAAGCGACTTTTGGAGCGTATCGGATCGGAATTCTTCGTCTTGTTGGATGCGCCGCTTGATGCCATTGATCGAGCTTCGGGTCCAAGGACGGCGGAGGCGATACGAAGAATGCGTGACGGCAGGCTGGTCATTCGTCCGGGATATGACGGCAAATACGGCATCGTCAATATCTTTGATGAAGAGGAAAAGAAGAATGCAAAGAAACGGCGGCATGGCATCTGACGAGAATAAAAAGCGGGACCGATCTCTGAACGAAATCGGTCCCGCTTTTGAAGGCGCATTAGGCGCGCTTCTTTGCTGCCGGCTTCCTCTTCGCGACCTTCTTGGTCGACTTCTTAGCTGCTTTCTTTTTGGCTGCCATAGTTGTCACCTCCTTTGAGAGCGAAAGATATTTTTTCGTCGCACATAAACGTGCGAAGCGTACTTTCTCGACGTTCGAGAGATGAGTTCGCGCTCTTACGTTCACTATACCACAGTTTTTTACTGTCAAAGATTAAAATCAACGCAACTGTGTACAACTTTTCATTTTCCGCTTAAATGTATCGTTGAGAAAAAGAAAAAGCGCGACAGTTGTCGCGCTCTGAAGTTCATTTGCATTCTTCTTTTACGAAACGGACGCAACGTTCTCGGAAATCGCAGAACGATTCGCTATCCTTGCGTTGCATGATATCGATGACCTCGACATCCTCAGGAGGCTTCGGATCGCCTAGGTGGATGTCGATGGCGTAGGTGCCATCCTTTTTCTTGTAAATGACGGCCGAGTGACGAGGGCTTCTCATGACAGCACGCTGATCGTGCCGTGAAGGTTCTTCTCGACATAGAGTGTCGCTCGGAGCTTGAGCTCGTCTTTGTCCCCGCCATTCAGCAGGTCGACCACGTCGACATCGCCTCCGGTTTGGGGCTTGTCGCCATAACGAACGTAGATCTTCCCGTTCTTCCTGTTGCGGACGATTGTGGCAATGAACATTGTGCGCTCCTTGAATCTCAAACGAGCTTCAATCACGTTTTACGCCTTTTTTTGCGTATATGCAAGGGTTTGCGGCCGGTGATTTTGCGGAATATGGCTTGTTTGGGCCGTTCTTACGCATTGACGCGAAGTATTCATGTGCTATTCTAGGCCTTATCACGTATGCGGTACGGTAGGCGAGGGCCCTTAGCTTAATGGTAGAGCACCCGGTTTGCATCCGGGAAACATGGGTTCGATTCCCATAGGGTCCACCAAAAACGTCCGGTCAGAAATGACGGGGCGTTTTTTGTTGCTCGAAAGCTGTGCTATCATTCATCTCAATATGACATCCACCGTCAAAAGCATCGAATGCGAGGTCCGTGCGCTCGTCGACGTGGCGCAGTACGAGAAGCTCAAGGGGTTCTTCATGAACGTTGCGACTTTCGTGGGGGAAGGCCATCAGGAGACGCGTTACTTTGAAGGGACGCATGACCTGCGCATTCAGAAGAACGATTCGTATGCCAAGGTTTGGCTCAAGAAGGAGGCGACGTTCGGGGCCGATCGTGAGGTGGTAGAAATTCGCGTGGAGCCGGAACGCTTTTCCGACCTGGAACGCCTGTTCGACGCGCTAGAATACAAGACGGCCGTCATTTGGCTGAGGCATCGTCTGAAATTTGAGTGGGACGGCGTTGCCGTGGCGCTCGATCATACCAAGGGCTACGGCTACGTGGTCGAGATGAAGCTTGCCGGCGATGAGGCTTGTCGCGTGGAGACGCTCGACAAGCTCCGTGCCAAGATGTCGTTGCTGGGACTCAAACCCACGCCCAAGCCGATACTGCATGAGCGCTTCAGCTTTTATCGCGAGCATTGGAAGGAATTGATTGCCGACGAAATGAAAACGCCCGCTTGATGCGGGCGTTTTGCGTATCCGTCATGATGAGTCTTTACGGCCATTCGGTGATGGCGACTTGCTTGGTCATTGCCGGGGTGGGGTATTTGCGGATGAGGCCTTTTTTTGCGCCCATCTGCTGGACTACGCCGGTGGCATTCCACGTTCCCACGGCAAGCGCATAGGCGATGTCGTCCTTCTTAAGCAGTCCGGCCACCATGCCGGACCCGAACGAATCTCCGGCGCCCGTGACGTTGATGCGCGGCACGTCGATGATGCCGCTGTGCAGCGTTTTACCCTTGGCCGTGGCATAGGCACCGGCCAATCCGTCGGTGATGACCAGCACCTTGCGCGGAAGTCCCTGCAGCTTGGCGATAGTCGCCTTGAGGTCTCTGGGCGAGGTGCCGGCAAGCAGCTCGGCCTCTTCTTTGTTGAGGGTGAACATGTCCACCATGCGAATCAGCGGCGCGAGCGCCGGAAGTCCCTGTGTGATCTCCTTGGAGCCGGGATTCCAGGCTACCTTGATGCCGTGCTTTTCGGCATGGATGAGTATTTTTTTCATGAGCATCAGGTCGCCGCCGACGGACGAGACGTAGAACCAGCGGGCCTTGAGCGACTTCCACGGAATGGCGGAGGAGGAAAGTTTCCCCGCTGCGCCGCGGTAGACCAGGATGGTGCGTTCGCCGCTGCCGGCCAGCAGGATGATGGAGAAGGCCGTGCGCAGCTTTTTCATCACCTGTAACAGGGAAATGTGCACCCCTTCCGACTTGAGAGCCGCAGTCAGCTCGTGTCCTGACGGGTCGCCGCCGACGGACGCGATGGTGGCTGCCTTATGACCGAGCCTGGCGAAGGTGACTGCCGCATTGGTAGCCCCGCCGCCAGTCTCGAGCAGCAGATCTTCGACTTCGATCTTTGCCCCGAGCGGGAAGCAGCCTTCCGACTGCTCGTGCTCCGTGGCATGGATTTCGAACGCGTCGCTCTTCACGAACGCGTCGCGCGTGGCCGCGCCGATGGTGATGACGTCGTACATATTATTTTGCCTTGCCTTTGGAGCCGAACAGCTCCATCTTGTGCTTTACCGTTTCCTTCATCAGCTTCTTTGACAGCGCCATCAGCTTTCGGGGGTCGATACCCTTGTGGTCGGTAATGATCGTCTCGCGCAAGCCGGCGGTAAAGGCGATACGAAGGTCTGAGTCGATATTGATCTTGCGCACGCCATTCCGGATGGCCAGGACTATCTGTTCGTCGGGGATGCCGATGGCTCCCTCGAGCCGGTTACAGTCCTCGAGCATGGAGCAGTAGTCCTTGGTGCGCGCCACGAGTTCGGGTGAGATGCCGGAAGCGCCATGCAGGACGATCGGGGCCTTCACCATCGAATCGATCTTCTTGAGACGCGCGATGTCGAGCAGGGGTTCGGTCTTCGACTTGTAGGCGCCATGCGCGGTGCCAATCGAGATCGCCAGCGCATCGCACTTGGTTTCCTTGGCAAAGCGGGCGGCTTCGACGGAATCAGTAAAGAACGCCTCCTTCTCGCTGACGCTGACCAGATCCTCTACGCCCTTGATCGCGCCAATCTCGGCTTCCACGGAGACGCCCTTCTTTTTTGCCCAGGCCACGACCTGCTTGGTGTTCTTGACGTTCTCGGCGTAGGGGAGCGATGAGCCGTCATACATCACCGAAGTGTAGCCGGAGTCGATGGCTTTCTTGATGGTCTTGAGGTTCTTGCCGTGGTCCACGTGCATGACCACCGGGACAGGCGATTTGGCGGCCACGCGCATCATGGCGATGAGATAGTCCATGCCGGCGTATTCGACGGCGCCCTCACTCGTCTGCAGGATGACCGGTGAGTTGAGTTCGACTGCCGTCTCGATGACCGCCTGCAAAATTTCCAGGTTGTTGACGTTGAAGGCGCCGACGGCGTAGCGGCCCCTATCTGCCTTGGCGAGGACGGACTTGAGGGTGGAAAGCATAGGCAGTTTACATTTCGGAGGATATGACGGAGCTGAACTTTCGGAGGAGGGATCGCATTGCGGTGAGCTTGAGCAGGCCCTTTTGCGGCCCGACGTACCCGAGCACGGATGCCGCGTTGGCCGTGCCCCAGCGCATGGCTTCGCCGATGTCCTTTCCGTGGTGCAATGCGGCGACGAAGGCGGTGGCATACGAGTCGCCGCAGCCAGTTCGCTCGATGACGGGTACGTCCATGATGCCGATTTTGAGGAACTTCTTGCCGTCATACGCGTAGGAGCCCTGCGGTCCGTCCGTGATGACCGCAATCTTGCAGCCGAGGGCATGCAGATGCGTGAGCAGCTCTTTCATGTCCCTGACGTCGTCGCCTACCAATCGCTCGGCCTCCTCCTTGTTTACGACGGTAATTTCGGACACCGCGATGACCGGCGTGAGCGCCCTGACGCCAAGTTTGAGTTGGTGCGTACCGGGTTGGAAACAGAGTTTTGTCCCGGTCTTCTTGATGTAGGCAATCAGCGAGGAGTGCATCTTTTCGCTTCCTTTGCCCAATGAGGTGTAGTAGATCCACTCAGATTTTGCCAAGTCCTTTGGCCAGCGGTAGTCGCGCTTTTCGTGGAAGACCAGGATGGTGCGCTCGCCGCGGTAATTGAGCACCGTGGAATAGTTGGTGCCGCGATTCTTGTCGAAGGTCACGAGCTTCGTGGAGATGCCTTCCTCCTTCCAGTGTGCGGCGATGGTATGGCCGGTCTCGTCGTCGCCGAGGATGCCGAACATGGCGGTTTTCATGCCGAGTCGAGATGATCCGACCGCATTGTTAGAGCCGTTGCCCGCGCCCGGAATCTTGATGACGCTTTCGACCGGAATCTTGTCGGCATAGTCGAGGCAGAGTTGGCATTCCTCGTTCTTGAGGGTGCACTTCACGTCGGCGTCAGCCTCGTTCATCTGGAGGAACACGTCGAGGGTCGCATCGCCGACGGAGATGATATCGAGCATAGTGGAGGGGGAGGGTTATTTCGACTTCCGTTCAATTGCACGCCGGGCAGCAGCAACGATGTGCGATACGCCCATGCCGAAGCGCTCTATGAGCTCGCCGGGTTCGCCCGATTCTCCGAAGACGTTCGGCACGCCGATGAATTCTTGAATGGTGGGGCGCGACTTGGCGAGGTATTCCGCGACCGCACCGCCGAGTCCTCCGGTAATCTGATGCTCTTCTACCGAGACGACGGCGCCGCATTCAGTGGCGGCGGCCAGCAGCACGGCTTCGTCGAGCGGCTTGATGGTGTGCATGTTGATGACGCGAGCCTGGATGCCTTCCGCAGCCAGCTGTTCTGCGGCCTTGAGCGCGTTGTGCACCAGCGGTCCGCAGGCCACGATGGCCAGGTCGTTGCCGTCACGCAGCACGTTGGCCTTGCCGATTTCAAAGGGAGACTCTTCGGTAGTGAAAACCGGCGTTTTTTCGCGGGCCAATCGCAGGTAGAACGGGCCGACCATCTTTGCTCCAGCAAGCGTGGCTTTGCGCGCCTCGATGGCATCGCAAGGCGATACGATGGTGATGTTGGGAATCGGCCGCACGATGGCGATGTCCTCGATGGCCTGGTGCGTGGCACCGTCCGGTCCGACCGAGACGCCCGCATGGCTGCCGACGATTTTCACGTTGGCATCATTGAGACAGATGTTGGTGCGCACCTGCTCCCATGATCGTCCTGGGCAGAACATGGCATACGAAGTGATGAACGGCACTTTGCCGGCCATGGCCATTCCCGCAGCTCCGGCCGCCAGGAACTGTTCATGAATTCCTGCCTGGATGAATCGCGCGGGAAACTGCTTTTTGAATTCCATGTTGCGCGTGGAATCGGTGAGGTCGGCGCACATGACCACCACGTTCGGGTCGGCCTTGGCCGCCTCAATCACGCCGAGGCCGTAACCGTCACGCGTTGGTTTCTGCGCGATGTCCGCCGCGAACGGGTCGGCGACGAGTTTTGCTTGGGGGTTCAACATATCAGTGCGTTTCGGCGGTGATTCGTGCCTCTTCGGCCTTCAGTTCTTCCAGCGCCTTCTCGGCCTCGCCGGCCTTGAACGGCTGGCTGTGCCACAGGTAGTTGTTTTCCATGTACGACACGCCTTTTCCCGGAGTGGTGTGCGCCACGATGACTATCGGCTTGGTCGCGAGAGTCTTGGCTTCCTCCAGCGCACGGACCACGTCCTGAATGTCGTTGCCGCTGCAGCCGATGACGTGCCAACCGAAGGCCTTGTACTTTTCCTCGAACGGATCGAGCGGCATGACGTCTTCGGTATTGCCGTCGATCTGAATGTAGTTGCGGTCGACGATGTTGATGAGGTTGTCTAGCTTGTTCTTGCCCGCAAAATGGATCGCTTCCCACATGATGCCTTCGTCATGTTCGCCGTCGCCCGTGATGCAGTAGGTGCGCCACTTCTTGCCGTCCATCTTTGACGCGTAGGCCATGCCGACTGCCTGTGCCAACCCTTCGCCGAGCGGACCGGAAGTGGATTCCAATGCGGGAAGCTTGGCACGTTCCGGATGGCCCTGCAGCCGTGAGCCGAGTTTGCGCAACGTCATCAGTTCTTCTACCGGAAAATAGCCGGCTTCGGCCATGGCCGCATACCTGATGGGGCAGATGTGGCCGTTGGAGAGGATCAGTCGATCGCGTTCTTCCCACATCGGATTCTTGGGATCGTGGCGCAATTCGTGGAAGTAGAGGACGGAAAAGATGTCTGCCATTCCGAGTGGTCCGCCCTGATGCCCGCTCTTGGCCTGGGCGACGGACGTGATGACGTGTTGGCGCAGCTTGTTGGCGATGAGTTCGAGGCGTTTTACCTCGTCGTCGTGAAGATGTGGCATGCGGAGGATGTTAGGGTCGGGGGTTAGGGGCCGGGAGCGCGATTGCGCCCCCATCCATCAACAAACGCGGATATTTTACCACGGATGACGAATACCTACACCTGCGAAAAAAAACGGACGGACCAAGCAGGTCCGTCCGTCAGTGCATCCGGAGAGTGAATACGGTGGTCGTGATGGGTTCTCCGGGAAGATGACAGCCGATGCAGCACGACAGCCTGATGACGATACCGGCGGTTTTTGGGATGTCCAGTTTCGAGTAGCTGCTGATCAGCTCGATTGACTCCGGCGTTGCGACTTGTTTTTCGCCGCAACGTTCGCAGACGATCATCGTGCAGCCCTGGTCTCCGCAATTTTCGCAGATAAAGTCCCGATGACCACGTCCTTCTCTGTGACAGACGACACATTGTCCGTTCGGCGAATGAGCGAGGTGCATGTTCCTATCTCCTTGCGTGGAATACGGAACGAATAAAAATAACAGTTCTTCGCGGGCTTGTCAACCGTCTTGGATAAGAAAAAAACGCCAACATTGGCGTTTTTTGCCTTAGTACAGCCTATTCCGCCGCATGATCGCTTGATTCCTTGACCCTCGAGGCAATTCTCCCGGCCAGTTTCTCAATTGCGTCCAGGTAACCGTCTTCATCCTCGTTTGCGTCGGGGAAATCGTCACCGATGATGAAGTCGGCCTTATGGCCGGAGGCCTGCTTTTCTTTATTGAGCGTCGCGTCCAGCGTGACAATCGATTCGCTGCCGCCCTGCCTCACCGTGAGAAAGGCATCCACGCCATGGAGTACGTCGAGCGGCGTCTTGAGTGCGGTATACGCGCCGACCGCATCGGGGTTCTTGCCGGTATCGATGTCTAATTTGTCCTGCAGCGCGAGCACCAGTTCTCGGAAAAAATCCTTGCTTGGATTCGTCGGATCCCACGGCTGAAATTTTTTGACGAGGGTGACCGCGTCCCTGTAGGTTATGTGCCCATCAGGTTTCTTTGCGCGCTGAAGCGCCTCGAGATACTCGGGATTGCGGACGTCAGCCTGTCCGAAAAGGTCATATTCGAACTCCCTGCCACTGTAGCGAACGTCACCCGACCGTTCGGATTTTGACGGTACAGGCTTCGGCGCTCGGGGATCGTAGGCGGGGCAGGTCGTGGAGTGTCCCAAATCGTAAGCGCAGTATCTACATGCCATAATGGCTGATTTTAGCCTTTTTAAGGACTGACGCGCAGAAGCGGTTCCTGTTCGTCGAGGGCTTTTTTGAATTCGAGAAGCGCGATCGTGGAATCGGCAGCTTCGGTCAGCGCGCTGCCCGCAACCAGCAAATCGGCACCGGCTTCTGCTAACGCGGCGGCATTGTTCGGTTTCACTCCGCCGTCTACTTCTACGATCATGTCAGACCGTATGTTCTTGATGGCACGGACCTTCTCGAGGGCGATGTCGTGGAAAGCCTGCCCGTTTTTTCCCGGAACGACGCCCATGACGAGCACGCCCGCAAAGTCTCCGAGAACGGCGGTGATGCGCGAGACAGGCGTGTCGGGGTTGAGCGCGATAATCAGCTGGTCGCAATGCGGTGACGTCGCCCGGCAAATCATCGTTTCGCGAGTGGTGGATTCTACATGAAAGATGATGCGATTGGCACCGGCGGCGATCCAGACGGGGACCGCATGTTCGGGGTTCGATACCATCAGGTGCGCCTCGTACTCGATTCCGTCCAGCAGTTCGCGCATGCGTTCTGGCGGCGCCCACGTGGTGTCTTCTACGAAGCTGCCGTCCATTACGTCGATGTGCAAAGGCAGGCCGAGCGCGCGTACGCGGTTGACCTTTTCAACGAACTCTTCTTCGGTGTGGGCAAGGATTGCCGGTAGGATCTTCGCCATACTCCTTAGCGGATGATCGTCAGGATTTCCTCCGCTTTTCGTAAGCGGCGATCTTCTTTAGGCGGCGGACGTGGCGCATGTCGCCGGAGAACGGCGTCTCGAGCCAGAGCTTAACCAGCCGTTTTGCCAGGCGCAGGTTCTTGGTGACGGTCCGCCCGCCCAGGCTCAGCACGTTGGCGTCGTTGTGCTCGCGTGACTTCTTCGCGGTGAAGGTGTCATAAGCCATGACCGCGCGGATGCCGTTGACCTTGTTGGCGGCCAGCGCCTCGCCGACGCCGCTTCCGCCAAAGACGATGCCCTTGGAGCCGCGTGTCTTTGCCACCGTCTCGGCAGCGGGGATGACATAGTCGGGATAATCGTCGTTGCGATCTTCCGTATAGGCGCCTACATCATGCACGTGATAGCCCAGCGCAATGAGAAACGCCTTGATGGCGTTCTTGAGTTTTAGGCCGGCATGATCAGCGCCTAGGTAGATAACGGGTTTCGAAGCGTTACGCATATGCAGTTTGGTAACCTTATTTTAGCATTTTTTCCGGTGTTTGTCACGTCGTCGGCAGAGTTGAGCTGCTTGACCTTATCGCCTGAAATTGCTACACCAAAAGCGTTCATTAGGAGGAAAGCCAAGTGAAATCAAACCTGCGGTCTAACCCGCGCAAAAGAGGATTCACGCTCGTGGAGCTGCTGGTCGCCGTCGTGGTGTCGGGCCTGCTCGTCATTGCGGGCATCACCTTTGCCGGACGTCACGTCGTCGATGACGGCGATGCCATCAAAGCAGCGGCTGCCGGCGGCCTGACCGACGGAAAAGTCGTCGAGCGCCACGATTGGTGGTCGAATCGGCACGGATGTGCCTATTCTGACGCGGATTCCTTCGTCATCAAGGGCAAAAACGCGTCGGGTCAGGACGAAAATGTCGTCGTTTGCTGCGCTTCCTGGTTCAGGGGTTGCGCGGCGGTCAAATAGTGGGATTCCAGACCGGTTTAGGCCGGTCTTTTTTATTGGGTATTTCGGAGCCGCAGGGCTTGAATTGTTGCGACATCTTGGTTACATTTAGCCTTGCTATGGCTAAATTCCACCTTCCGACAATCGAAGAAGAGCAACTCGTCAAATGGGACGAACGTAACGTCCTCAGACAGGTATTTGAACGCAGCAAGGACAGCTCGCGAAAGTCGTTCGTATTTTTTGAGGGTCCGCCGACGGCCAACGGCAAGCCGGGCATTCACCACCTCATTACTCGCGCGTTCAAAGACGTGATTTTGCGGTTTAAGACCATGCAGGGGTACCGCATTGACCGCAAGGCCGGTTGGGATACGCACGGTTTGCCGGTTGAGCTCGAGGTCGAGAAGCAGCTTGGGTTCACCAAAAAGCAGGACATCGAGCAGTACGGCATCGCTGCCTTCAATGCCAAATGCCGCGAGTCGGTTTGGAAGTATCTCGACCTCTGGCAGAAGAGCACGCGCCGCGTGGGCTTTTGGGTGGACATGGAAAATCCGTACATCACTTACAAGAACGACTTCGTGGAGTCGCTCTGGTGGATTTTTGGCCAAATCGACAAGAAGGGCCTCCTCTATAAGGGCTTTCGCGTGACGCCGCATTGCCCGCGCTGCGTGACGTCGCTGTCATCGCACGAGTTGGCACAGGGATATAAGGATACGGAAGACCCTTCGGTGTTCGTGAAGTTTCCCGCCGCCGGGCGCAAGAACACCTTTTATCTGGTCTGGACTACGACGCCATGGACGCTGCCCGCGAACGTCGCCTTGGCCGTCGGTTCCAAGGTCGTGTACGTCGAGGCGAAGATGAAGGAGTCGGGGGAGATTTTCATTCTCGCGGAGGAACGGCTGTCCGTCTTGGATGGCGAGTTTGAAGTGATCAAAAAGGGCGCATGGGGCAGCGACGTCTTTACTGGCGCACTGACGGATGATTTTGGCCGCGGATATGAACCGCTCTACGGTCAGGTAATGCCCGAAAAGGAACCGAATAAGAATCTCGCATATCGATTGTACCCGGCCGATTTCGTTTCCACGTCTGACGGAACCGGCATTGTCCACATCGCGCCGGCATTCGGCGAAGATGACTCGCGTCTCGGTAAGGAAGTGTCGCTTCCGACGCTGTTGACGGTGGATACCACCGGCTTCATGACTGCCGAAGCGCCGGGCAAGGGAAAATTCTTCAAAAAAGCCGACGAAGACGTGAAGGCCGACCTTACGGCTCGAGGTCTCCTCTATAAGAGCGGTACCGTCGTGCACTCGTACCCGTTTTGCTGGCGCTGTGACACGCCGGTGTTGTATTACGCCAAGTCGTCGTGGTACATCCGCATGTCGTTCCTTCGGGATCAGCTCATCGCCAACAATGACAAGGTCAATTGGGTGCCGGAGCACATCAAGGACGGCCGTTTTGGCGAATGGCTGAAGGACGTGAAGGATTGGGCGATTTCGCGCGAGCGCTATTGGGGTACGCCGCTGCCAGTGTGGCAGTGCGAGGCGTGCGAGAAGACGCGCGTCATCGGAAGCTTCGACGAGATGGCCGCTGCCGCGCCGCAAAAGAACAGCTTTTTTCTCCAGCGTCATGGCGAGGCCGAGTCGAACCTCGGCGGCTTCGTCAGCAGCTGGCCGGAACTGAAGCCCGTGGCGCTTACCGAACAGGGCCGTGCGCAGGTGCTTGCTTCGGCCAAGCTCCTCAAGGAAAAGAAGATCGACGTCATTTATTTTTCTGATCTTCAGCGTACCAGGGAAACTGCGGACATCATTCAAAAAGAAACGGGGGCCGACATCATTTTTGACGAGCGCCTTCGCGAGATTGGCGTCGGAGAGTTCAACGGCAAGCTGGTATCCGAATACTACAAGGGTCAGGAAGGCTTTGACCGCTTTACGCAGGCCGCGCCGGGCTGCGAGACGTTTTGGGAAGTGCGTCGCCGCATGGTCGCCTTCTTCAAGGAGATCGATGCCAAGCATCGCGGAAAGAACATCGTCATTGTCAGTCATGGCGATCCGTTGTGGATGCTGCAAACCGCCTTTCAGGACCTGACCAGGCAGGAAATTTTGGACTGGCCGCACTACAATCATGTCGGCCAGTTCGTGGAGATGACCTCGCCCAAGAATTTGCCTTATGACACTCTCGGTACGGTCGACGTGCATCGTCCGTTCATCGACGACGTGAAGCTCGTTTGCGAATGCGGCGGCATCATGCGCCGCGTATCCGACGTCGCCGACGTCTGGTTCGATTCGGGCGCCATGCCCTATGCGCAGTGGCATTATCCGTTTGAAAATGCCGATCGCATCGATGGCGGCAGTAATTTTCCTGCCGACTTCATCTCCGAGGCAATCGACCAGACGCGCGGCTGGTTCTACACCCTGCTCGCCGTTTCGACGTTGCTGGGAAAGGACACTCCTCCCTATAAGAATGTCATCTGCCTTGGTCACGTTTTGGACGCAAAAGGCAAAAAAATGTCCAAGTCGAGGGGTAACGCCGTCGATCCGTTCGTCGCCATGGACAAGTACGGCGCCGACGTCATCCGCTACTACCTCTTCACCGTCAACCAGCCCGGCGAAGCCAAGCGCTTCGACGAGAAGGCCGTTGATGAAGTTACCAAGAAGGTGTTCCTCATTCTCTGGAACGTGCTTACGTACTACAAGATGTACGCGGGGGAGAGCGCTGCCTTTGTCGAATCCGTGCCCGCGTCGCCCAAGCATGAGCTCGACTCCTGGATTCTTTCGGAAACCGCGCGTTTGGTCGCTTCGGTGAGCGGTGCGATGGAAGCGTATGATGTCACCGGCGCTTGTCGTG
>JAHFIW010000026.1:0-3203 GCA_023246195.1 bacterium | reverse complement strand
CGGCTCCGTTCACTCCGTTCTTGGCGGAGTCGCTTTACGCCGAGCTCGGCGGTAAGGCCGACTCCATCCATCTGCTCGACTGGCCGGATGCGGCCGCGGCAAAGGCGCATTCCGAAGCTACCGAAGAACTCCGTAATCAGATGAAGAAAGTCCGCGCGGTCTGCTCGCTCGGATTGGAAAAGCGCGCGGCTTCCTCGATGCCGGTACGCCAGGCATTGGCCTCGGCCACGGTTCTCGGCAAGGGCGGCATGACTGATTGGATGAAATCCGTCGTGGCTGAAGAACTTAACGTGCATGAAGTCCTTACGAAGGAGTCCGGCGAAGATACGGCGGTTGAACTCGACGTCGTGCTCACTCCCGCACTCAAGCGCGAGGGTGCGGCGCGCGATCTGGTGCGCAACGTCAACGACCTCCGCAAGACTTCCGGGCTGACGCTGCAAGACCGCGTGGTCATCGTGTACTTCACCGCTTCGGATTTCTGGAAGGAGACTGTCGCCGAGCATGGTGCCAGCGTCGTCGCCGGCACGCTTGCCGACCGCATCGAGGAGGGTCAGCCGTACGAGCCGAAGTCGCTCTGGTTTGAGGATCATGAGCTCCACGTTGCCATTGTGAAGCAGTAAGCGATAAGCTGTAGGTGTAAGTCACCTCGTACGCCTATGATCATCAATCTCTCGGGAACGGTCACCTACAGGGACGGACAGTATGCCGTCGTCGAGAATCAGGGCGTGGGATACCAGGTGTTCATGCCGCCAAGCGCGCTGACGACGTTGGCCGTCGGCAATCAGGTGAAGGTGTGGGTTCATGACAACGTCAAAGAGGACGCCCATGACTTGTACGGCTTCTTGGCGCAGGGCGATTACCGCCTGTTCCTCAAGCTGATTGGCGTGTCGGGCGTGGGGCCGAAGTCGGCCTTGCATATCTTGGCGCTCGGTCCGTCCAAGGACATTGAAACGTACATCGAACGCGCCGACGTCGATTGGCTCACTCGCGTGCCGGGCATCGGCAAGAAGACCGCTCAAAAAATCGTCCTCGAGCTCAAGGGCAAACTTGCCCTCGGTGAGGGCGGAGGCGAAGATGACGTCGTCGTCGCTCTGGTGAACCTCGGGTACGACCGCGAGTCGGCTCGCGAGGCTTTGGTGAGTGCGAATGCCGGCACGTCAGTGGAAGACAAACTTCGTCACGCATTGCGCATTCTCGGGCGGTAATCGCAGAGGTTAGGGATTGGAGGTCAGAAGATTCCCAACCAGAGCATCTCCTAACCCCTCAACCTCTAACTTTCTAACCTCCGCGCCCATGCTCACGCACATCACAAGAAATGAGCAGCAATGGGACGCGTTCGTGCAATTGCACGGAGGCGGCTTTTTGCAATCATGGGGCTGGTCCCAGTTTCAGGAGGCCATCGGGCGTCGAGCTTTCCGTTTTCGCGTAGATGGCTCGACTGACGGGGAAGAGGGCTGTGACACCGTCGGTCAGTTCGTGCTGATCGAATTGCCGTTGGCACTCGGCTTCCGCTACGCCTACGTGCCGCGCGGTCCCGTAGTGAAGCTTTCCGGCAATAAGGAGGCGGATTCGGCAAACGTAATAAGTTGCATCGAGGCGCTGCATCAAAAAATTTCGCGCGATCGCCTCACGTTTGCTCGCGTGGAGTGGCCGTGGCCCCGGAACGAAGGCGTCCTTTTGAAGGAAGAGGCCGCGGCGTGGGGGTTTCAGCCGGCCGGTCATGTCCAGCCGCAACATACCGTCATCGCCGATCTCGCAAAGACCGAAGAGCAACTGCTTGCCGCGATGCATCAGAAGACGCGCTACAACATCCG
The DNA here is from genome assembly GCA_023246195.1 of bacterium. Taxonomy (GTDB): domain Bacteria; phylum Patescibacteriota; class Patescibacteriia; order SG8-24; family SG8-24; genus JAHFIW01. Next base: position 1,389 of record JAHFIW010000026.1, on the reverse strand, counting down.
CGTGGCTGAGAAGCATGGCGTGGCAGTCCGCGAGGCTTCGCGCGATGATGCGCATCTTTTTGCGCATGATGTCGATGTCTTTTGGGGCATGCTCGACGAAACCGCAAGCCGTGACAAGTTCAGCACGCATGAACGCAAGTACTACCACACCATGCTGGACGTCCTCTCGCCAAAAAAGAGCGAGGGTTTGCGAACGCGCCTGTTTTTTGCCGAATATGAAGGTCGTGCCGTCGCGGCGGCCATGACGGGGGAGTTCGGTGACACGGTTACCTACCTGCACGGAGCTTCGCTCGCCGGCGACCGCAAGGTGATGGCGCCCTATCTCCTCCACTGGCACATCATGAAGGAAGCAAAGTCACGCGGGTTTGCGAAGTACGACTTCTGGGGAGTGGCGCCTTCTGACGATTCGGAGCATCCGTGGGCCGGCATCACCCGTTTTAAGACCGGTTTCGGCGGCGAGCGCGTGGAATACCTTGGGGCCTGGGAGTTGCCCGGGAACGCCCTTTGGTATACCCTCTACCGGTACGCAAAACGCTTGCGGCGAATGTAGGCCGCAACGCGGCGAGCACCCGTAGTTCAACGGATAGAACACGAGCCTCCGAAGCCTGAGATCTAAGTTCGATTCTTAGCGGGTGCACCACGCAAGAACGCCAGACTGTCTGGCGTTTTTACGTACCTCTCTATAGACTTATCTTTAAGTATGTCTAAACTTCTCCCTCGCGCCATCGTCCTCGACCTCGTGCACCCAAGCGTCTCCAGGGAAGACGCGGATCATCGGCTTGCGGAAGCCACCGGTTTGGTGACTACGTACGGCGGTGTCATCGTGGTGCATACGTTGCAGCGGCGCTCGGTGCCCCATTATAAGACGTTCATCGGGGCGGGGCAGGCGCTGGCGGATATGGTCAAGCTGCACTCGGCCAACGTGATCATTATCAACGAGAACATCAAGCCTCGGCAGATTTTCGAAATTGAGAATTCTTTGCGGCCGCTGCTCAGCAAGACGGAGATGCCGCAGGTGTGGGATCGCATCGACCTCATTCTCAAGATTTTCGCCAAACATGCCAAGACGGCCGAGGCCAAGCTGCAAATCACCATGGCCAGCATCAGCCACATGGGGCCGCGCATTTTCCGCATGGGCATGGACCTCTCGCAGCAGGGCGGCGGTATCGGCACCCGTGGCGCCGGCGAGACTAACACCGAGATGATGAAGCGTCACTTGGCGGCGCAGGAAAAGACCATCAAGGAAAAACTCGACCACTACTCACGAGTCCGCCAGACGCACAGGGATGCGCGTCAACGCAGCGGTCTCAAGACCGTCTCGGTGGTCGGTTACACCAATGCCGGAAAGTCATCGCTGGTGAACGCCCTCACCCGCAAGGGCGCCTACGT
>JAHFIW010000025.1 GCA_023246195.1 bacterium | reverse complement strand
TCTCGCAAGATACGGTGTCTCTCGAGACGTCGGTCGGCGAGGACGATGAGGACTCGACCCTCGTGGACTTCGTGGAAGACGTGAAGAACGTCGCCCCGGATCGCGCCGCCGCGCTGCAGCTCCTTCGCGACTACGTCCGCGACGTCATCAAGGACCTCTCGCCGCGCGAGCAGAAGATTCTCGAGATGCGCTTCGGCCTCACCGACGGCGTGGGACATACGCTGGAAGAAGTCGGTCAGGAATTCGACGTCACCCGCGAACGCATCCGTCAGATCGAAGCCAAGGCCTTGGAAAAGATCCAAAACCACGCGGGGATCATGCGCCTGCGGGACTACTAGCCAAAATCCAAAAAGACCGTTAAGCTGCACTTAACGGTCTTTTTGTTTCGAAGAACGGAGTACTCCAGTGAATTTCAGCAGCCAAGGCTCTCCTTTTCGGCAGCTCGTGCGCAGCGTGTTTTCTGCCTACGGGTCCGCGTGGCTGTGGGTTTCCACGGTCATGCTCGTCATCATGACCGCGGTCCGAACAAGCGCAATCGGCCTGCCGAGGCTGACGGTCACCGACCGCCTCATCACGCTGGTTCCCGCGCTGCAGCACTTCGTGACGAGCCGTCCCGCGGCCTCGCTCTTCAGTTCGGTGGTGTTCGCCCCGCTGTTCGAGGAAGCCATCTTCCGGATGCTGCCGTTGTCGCTCGCCCTGGTGCTGGCCGGCCTGCTGCACGACAAGTTCGCGCATCACGGCCGCAACCTCATCCGAGCGGTGCTGTTCGTCGTCTGTTGCCTGATCTTCGGTCTCGCACACGGCAGCGTGCTGAACATCTTCATCCAGGGCGTCGTCGGCCTGGTGCTCGGAAGGCTTTACTTGCGGCATTCCGACAACCAGTTCAAGGCCTACGCTGCCTGCGTCATGGTGCACGCCATGTACAACTTCACCGTCTTCGCCTCGGCCAATATCGGCTGAGCAAAGAGGGCCCTTCCTTGACGGAAGGGCGTTTTATTTGGGAAATATGGCGGATTTTTGGTCGCGGAGCTGTTCACAACCCGCCATCTTGCGTATTTTTGGAGTTTTGCTATATTGTGGGAACGAAATATCGTTCCGAGGTAGCTCAGTTGGTAGAGCAGAGGACTGTTAATCCTTTGGTCCTGGGTTCGAGTCCCAGCCTCGGAGCCAGCAAAAACACGTCATGCAAGTGGCGTGTTTTTGCTATGCCTAGAAGTTTTTCGAACACGTGATTTTTCGGACTAAGAGTTGGTTGCGGCGAGTTGTTGCCCGCGGGTTGCCCAAGAAAATGCGTTTTGATCATCGCGTTGCCCACCGAGAAGGGAAATTGTGTGGTGCAGTTGGACGGGCGAGACGTGGACGTAACGCATCGTCATGGTAATCGTGGAGGGCACTTGAGGCTGCTAAAGAAGCATGGCGAGTCTTGCCTGTTTGTGCCAACCCACGCCACAGCAGTACCGAAGTATGTACAAAAAGCTACCGCGGCAAACAAAAATAATCAATCATATCGAACAGTGATTCGTGGCGGAGCATTTTGACGGCCGCTTCCATTTCGTAAAATTCTTGTAAACTTGCTAAAATAAAAGCATGGAACGCTATAAACACACACAAATTGGTTACCTGATGCTCGTTATTGTGCTGGCCTTGCTAGTGCTTTTCTCATGGCTTCAAATTACGGCCAGAGCTGAACCTCCTTCGGTCGACTCTGGTACAAATTTTGCTATTACCGCCATAATGGCATTAATTCTGTTTATTCTTGCGTCGTTTTCGGTTCTTGCCGTTATAATTGACGAACAGTTTTTGAAAATTCGTTTTGGCTGGGGTATTCTTCGTAAGAAGTTTCCGTTAATCGAGATCGCCTCTGCTAAGGCTGTTAAAAATCACTGGTACTACGGTTGGGGCATCCGATTGTGGTTCTGGCCGAAGATGTGGATTTTTAATATTTCCGGTTTTGACGCCGTTGAACTCACCATGAAAAACGGAAAAACCTATCGCATCGGCACCAACGAGCCAGAAAAACTTGAAATGGTTATCCGACAAGTGGCGCATCTATAAATACTTGTCAGAACTGGTCAGTCTAGTGCTCGGCCTTCTTTCCATCTACCGCATTACCTCCTCGTTGAATGGTTCCTCTCCCCGTAACATTTTGACTGCGGCTTCCTTCTCGTAGGACTTACAGCCTTTCAAAATAACGGTTCGAAGTTCCTGCGCTGCTCGGAGCCATGAGCAAGCGTGTGGGGCGACCCACGTGCTTGGTCAATAGGTCATCAAGAAATGGCAGTGTCTGGTGACACAGATGTTGCTAGACAAAAAGTCATCACTTTTGTGGTGGGTTTTTCGTGCAGAGCGGCTATGATGGGAGTAGCCTCCGCCTTGATTAAGGCGAGTTTTTACTCTCGCAGACCCTATGTCAAGAGTCCCAGAAAAAAAAGGACTGGTTGTTACCGCGCTCACCGTTTTGGTTCTTGCGTCGGTTGTTATGTGCCTTAACTTTTGGCGCATTGGTGCCAAGACTCGGCAGGTTGCCAATGCAAACGCGACCAGCGGACGGCGGCCCGCCGACGTAAGCACACAGACGAATTCCGCCGTGCAAACTGTTTCTCCCAAAACTAGTACTGGCCCGCAACCAGTGTTCACGTGCGGCTTTCCGCAAACGGTGCACGGCAGACCGTCAGAAAAAATCGATTCTCTCAACCTTCGCGACGGCTGGAAGGCCGCAAAGTCGGAATACGCATGTCTAATGCTGAGATGTCCCGCAGACTGGGGGTTCGTGTTCGCCCTGAACTACTCCTTGGATGGCCAAGAGATGTCGGTCGCGCTGGAGGCGGAAACGGCGAACGAGATTCCGAAGCCTCTCGTGTTCATTACGCCGATCACGGACGAGGGCCGCATGCAAAACATCCTCGGGATGACAGTCGAAAAGATCAGAAAGACGAAGAATAACATCGGCTCGGCATCGACTGAAGTCTACGACTTCGGTGTCCAGCCGAACGACGCGTATGCCGCCGGCACGAAACACCAATTCTATCTGGTATACGTGCCAGGCCTTTCTAGGTCTTACGTCGTCGAGGCTCGGTATGATGCGGCCACGGACGCAGGCGTCAACTTGGTGTCGACGACCCGTCAGATCGTCAAAAGCATGCTGACGTATTAGTTCTCTCGTTCCTCGGCGGCGTAATCGCGCCGCTCATGGAGTGCCAGAACGTACTTCTCGGTCGGACTTTCACAGGGGAAAGTCCAAAACGATGAGAAGGTCAATGCAAGTGCTGACTGCGGCAATGCCTCAAACGTGCTACTATGGTCATGGAGATTGTCGCATTCTAAATGCAGCCCGCGACGGATATGGCGTATGGCTAAAAAGGTCGAATTAAAGCTTCTTTACGCGTTGTCTTTCGCGGCGCAACTGGGCTTTCTCATCATCGCACCCTTGGCCGGCTTCATATGGTTCGGGGTGTATCTCGATCGGACGTTTTCGGCGTCGCCGTCTTTTCTTCTGACGGGCCTGTTCGTCGGGTTGGCAATCACGGGGTATGAGACCTACCGGTTGCTGGAACCGCTGTTGGATAAGGACAAGCATGACAAGGACAGGACATGACGCTTAACATCTCGCTTCAACCTGAATACGTCGCGGCTATCGGCAGCTTCGGCATCACCAATTCGCTGGTGACGTCGTTGGCTGTCACGTCGTTGGTCGTCGTCGGCGTCATGGTGGCCGGCGCCCGCAAGAACCGGAAAAGTTTTGTCGTAAGGGCGATGCGGTACTTCCTGTTCGAGCTCCTGAAACTTTCGGAGATGGTCGTGGGAAACCGGAAGCGTGCCATGGTGGTCATCCCGCTGGTCGCGACCTTCTTCATCTTCATCGTGCTTGCCAACCTGCTCGCGCTCGTTCCGGGCTTCCTCGGCTCATTCTACGTGACGACTGCCGCCCAACGAGTGCCGTTGCTGCGATCTCCCAACAGCGACCTCAACACGACGCTGGCGCTGGCGCTGGTGTCCGTGGCCGCGGCACAGTACTTTTCACTGAAGCAGCTCGGCGCGAAGCTGTACCTCAGGAGGTTCATCAACCTCTCTGGCCCGCTCCGGTTCTTCATGGGATTCTTCGAGATCATCTCGGAGAGCGTGAAGGTCCTGTCGTTTTCCTTCCGCCTGTTCGGGAACATCTTCGCCGGCGAGGTGCTGCTGCTGGTGATCGCCTTCCTCGCGCCGTATATCGTGCCCGTGCCGTTCATGATTCTCGAGGTGTTTGTCGGCGTCATCCAGGCGTTCATCTTCTCCATGCTCACTCTTTCATTTATCAGGACGGCGTCAATTCGACAATGACGTCGACGTAATCGGACCCGCACGTATGCCCACAAACCCGTCAGCGTTCGTCATGGCCATCGGCACTATCGCGCCCGCGTTGGCCATCGGAATGATCGGTGCCGCCGGACTCTTCGCGATGGCCAGGAATCCGCAGGTTGCCGACCGCATCCAAATCGCCATGATCATCGCCATCGCGTTCGCGGAAGCCATCGCCATTTACGCGTTGGTCGTCTCGCTCATCCTCAAGTTCGTCGCCTAAAAACGGTATGGAATTTTTTGGGAAGATCGGCATCGACGGAAGGCTGTTGTTCGCCCAGGCGATCAATTTTGCCGTGCTCGTCTGGTTTCTGAACCGTTTCGCGTACAGGCCGATGCTCAAGGGGATGGAGAGCGGGGGGTTGGAGCTGGCCGAGAAACAGGCGGAGAAAAACCGTCTTGAGAGCGAAAAAATCCGCCTTGACCGCGACGCGGCGCTGCGCGAGGTCAAAAAGAAGTCGGCGGCCGTCGTCAGCGAGGCGCAGCACATCGCGACGCAGATCAAGGAACGGACGACTGCCGAGACGCTGAAGGAAAAAGAGGAAATCCTCGGGCAAGCCAGGGAACAGGCCCGTCTTCAGGACGCGGCTTCTGCCGTTGCGCTGTCTCGCGCGGCGAAAGCGCAGGTCGTTTCGGAGATGACGGAACGGTTGGGCGGCCGGGTTGCCGACAAGGCCGCGGCAGCCGCCATGCAGGTGGCGTATTTCGAATCGCTGCTCTCTGCGATTTCGTCGCTGCGAGTCGAAGTCCCGAGTCATTTCGACGGAGCCGTTCCTTTCGCCTATGCCAGCGCGCCGGAAAAGGAACAGAAGAAACGGCTGGAAAAGCTTCTTCAGGAGAAGCTGGGGCGCAAGGACCTTTCAATCGGCGGCAAGCGCGAACCGAGCCTGCTTGCCGGATTCCGTCTGGAAATTGCGGGCATCGTCATTGACGAGAACCTGCTTACCGACATCCGCCATGCAGTCAACATCGACTAGCGCCATCAGGGAAATCGGCCGCATAGAACGCTTTTTTAGCGGCATCGCCCGTCTTCGCGGGTTGCCGCACGTTTTCCTTTTCGAGGTGCTCACGACGGAGCATGGCGAGGATTGCGCCATCGTCATCGGTTTTAACGCGGATCATGTCGAGGCGCTTTTTTTCGACGAGACTTTTGACGCCGCGATGCCGGTCTATCGCAGCGGTCGGCCGTTTTCCGTCGCCGTTTCCGACGCGCATGCCGGACGCGTGCTCGACGGGCTCGGGAACTCGCGTGATGCGCTTCCCTCCGTGGTCGGAGAGCCTGCCGCGGTCTTCCGCCCGGCTCCTGCGATCATCGATCGCGATCCCGTCATTCGCCCGCTCACGACGGGAATCAAGATGATCGATGCCATCCTGCCGATCGGCAGGGGGCAGCGCGAGCTGATCATCGGTGACAGGCGCGTCGGCAAGAGCACCATCGCCGAGGATGCGGTACTGCATGACCGAAGGACGGACAAGACGGTGCACTGCGTCTACGTCCTGTGCGGCCATAAGTCGCGTCGGCTTCAGGAGACCGTGTCGCTCTTCGAGGAGAGCGGCGCGATGCTCCGTACGACCGTCGTCGCGGCGACCGCGGACGATTCCTACGCCGCGCAGTATCTCGCGCCCTTCGTCGGATGCGCCATCGCGGAACATTTCCGTGACACCGGTCGTGACGCGCTGATCGTCTATGACGACCTTTCGAAGCACGCCAAGGCCTATCGCGACCTCAGCCTGCTGCTTGAGCGAGCGCCGGGCAGGGAGACGTATCCCGCGGACATTTTTTCGTTGCATGCCGGACTGCTTGAGCGGGCCGCGCAGATGTCGGCGGCAAAGGGCGGCGGTTCGCTCACTGCCCTTCCCATCGTCGAGACGCAGGAGGGGGACATGACGGCGTACGTCCCGACGAACATCATCTCCATCACCGACGGGCAGATTTACCTTGAGCGGGGACTGCGGGAACGAGGGTTCGTGCCGGCCATCAATGCCGGGTTATCGGTCTCCCGGCTCGGCGGCCAGGTGCAGCCGAAGCCGCTCAAGGACGTCACGGTCGGCCTTCGCCTCGCCTTGGCGCAGCAGCGCGAGTTGCAGAAACTCACCCAGCTCGAGACGTCCGTCGGCGACGACGCCAAAAAGAAGATGCATCGCGGCAATCTCATTCTTGAACTGCTCAAGCAGGAAAAGCATCGCACCGTCGCGTGGCCGGAGCAGGTAGTGCTGTTCTCGGCTGTCGCGGAAGGGCACTTCGACGACGTGCGCAAGGAACGGTGGCCGGAATTCGAACGCGTGCTCGTCGACGTGTTGCGTAACGCGCATGCGGACCTCCTCGACGGAATCGCTTCGGGCACGTTTAACGACGGTACGAAGCGCGCGGTCAGGAAGATCGTCACGGCCTTCAAGGACGAGTTTCTTCAGGCTTGAAGCTATGCGAACATACGTACAGACTAAAGGCGACATCGGGGGGCTTCAGGCGGTGTCCGACGCGGTGAAGGCCGTCGAGATGGTCGCCGCCTCGCACATTCACCGGTTGCGGAAGGCGGCCTTGTCGCTCGAGGAGTACGTCATCGAGTTGCGGCAGATGCTCGGCGAGTTCACGTCGTATCACGCGATTGGCGACAATCCCTTGTTGCGGCGAAAAACTGACGGCGAGGCGATGCTGATCGTCGTCATCGGCGACCGCGGACTGGTCGGCGGTCTGTATAACGAGATCATTTCCGAACTGGGCCGCATCCGTGGCCGCTACGGACGCATCATCGTCGTGGGCGGACGCGGCGACCGTCTCATGCGGGAGGAGGGCATGCGCCCCGAACGGACGCTTCCGGCGCCTTCCGACCTCATGACGGGAGCGGAGTCGGCCGCCATCAGCGATTTCGCGTTGACGGAGTTCGAGGGCGGACGCGCCCGCTCGGTGGACGTCCTGTACTCGAAGTTCGTCACGCTTGCCGTGCAGCGCCCGCACGTGTCGGCATTCCTGCCCTTCGAAATGGGGGACGTGCCGGCCGCCGACGCGGAACCGGGCATCCCGATCTTCGAGCCGTCGAAGCGTCATGTCGCCGACGAGCTTCTCCGCAGGTACATCGGCATGTTTTTCTCCGCGATCCTGTCGGAAGCCAAACTGTCCGAGTTCGCGGCAAGGACCGTCGCCATGGAACATGCCGGTTCGCAGGCCGACGACGAGGTCCGCAAGGTGACCCTGCGCTATTTCAAGGAGCGGCGACGGGACATCTCCCGCAAGCAGATAGAAAGTTTTTTCGCGCACAAGGCCCTATGAAGAACATCGGTATCATCAGGACGATGAAAGGCGGCATCGCGGAAATTGAATTTCCGAAACGGTTGCCGTCAATTCGTGCGCTCATCTCTGCCGAGTCGGGACCGGCCCGCTTCGAGGTCGAGGAAATCATCGGACCGACGGCCGTGCGAGCCGTCGCTCTTACGGCCGTTGACGGGGTCGAGCGCGGCGCAAGCGTCCTGGACGAGGGGCGCACGCTGTCCATCGGCACCGGCATGGGACTGCTTGGCCGGATGTTCGACGCGTTCGGGGAACCGATTGACGGAAAGCCCTATAGCGGCGACGCGCGCGCTTCCATTTTCGGAACACGCGTGATGCGCGACGATGAGCTCAGGCGCGCCACGGACGCGACGCTCTTCGAGACCGGCATCAAGGTCATTGACCTGCTGACGCCGTTTCGGAAGGGCGACAGCATCGGACTTTTTGGCGGCGCGGGTGTGGGCAAGACCATTCTTGTCACCGAACTGATGCATACGATCGCGCGGCAGAAGGCCGGGTACTCGGTGTTTGCCGGCATTGGCGAGCGCATTCGCGAAGGCAACGAGCTTTACCTTGCGCTGCGGGAGCTCGGCGTCCTCGAAAATACGTCACTTTTTTTCGGAGAGATGGACAAGCCTCCCGGGGCGCGGTTCCGCGTCGGACTTGCGGCCGCGACGGCCGCCGAGTACCTGCGCGACGCCACCGGAAAGGACATCCTCTTCTTCATCGACAACATTTACCGCTATGCCATGGCTGGCATGGAGGTCGGCGGAGTGCTCGGCAAGGTGCCGTCCGAACTCGGCTATCAGGCGAACCTGGAGAAGGACGTGGCGGCGTTGCAGGAGCGCATTTGCGGCGACGGTCGCGGCACCATCACGTCCGTGCAGGCCGTGTACGTGCCGGCTGACGACATCACCGATCCCGCCGTCGTGACCATTTTCTCGCACCTCGACGCGTCGTTGGTGCTTTCCCGTGAAATCGCCGAGAAGGGAATCTATCCGGCGGTCGACCCTCTGCGTTCCGGATCGCGCAGCTTCGACAAGTCCGTCATCGGCGAGCGGCATTACGCCATCGCGTCGGAAGTGAAGAAGCTTTTTCAGCGCTATAACGACCTCGTCCACATCATCGCGATTCTCGGTATCGAGGAACTTTCCAAGGATGACCGCGTGATTGCCAAGCGTGCCGAACGGCTGCAGCGGTTTCTCACCCAGCCGCTCTTCGTCACGGAAGCGTTTTCCAGCAAAAAGGGGGTGCATGTCCCGCTTAAGAAGACTCTGGACGGATGCGAGGAAATCCTTGCGGGAAAGTTCGATGAGGTCGAATTGGAGAAGCTCTACATGATCGGTTCGACGGACGAAATCAAGTGAGCTCATGGATATGACATTTTCCTGCATCATCCGCTCAACAGACGCCGCGATATTTTCCGGACGCGCGAAATCGGTCACCTTGCCGACGGTCTCCGGAGAGGTGCAGGTGTTGTCGGCGCACGCTGACGCGTTCATCGCGCTGATCGCCGGCACTGTCGTGGTTGAGGCGGAAGACGGGTCGAAGCAATCGTTTGCGTTACGCGGAGGGGTCTTCAGGATGAAGGACGATGTCGCCACGCTCGTGGCATGATCGGAAAAATGAGGCGGATGCTCCGGCGAATGACGCGTTCTCGACATGATACCGTCCCGTCAAAATCGTGCTATAGTGTCAACCATAATGTCACTCTGACCATACTATGAAAAGGGTTTTCCATCTTTCCGCGGTTTTCGTCGCTTTGACGCTTGTGGGTGCCGGTTGCCCTGCGAAGCAGGCGACCGATGTCAAGGCTGACGCGCAGGCGCAGCAGGTTGCCGATCAGGAACAGCGCATCAGCGCCTCTCCCAGGGAAATGATGCGCGGCGGCAAATCGTTGCATTGCACCTTCGCGGTGAAGGATGACGCCGTGGGAATCGCGGAGAACGGTGAGATGTTCATCGACGGGAAAAACGGCAAGTTCAGGAGCGATGTCGACATGACCATAACCAAGCCGCGAGCGACGGAGTACAAGATGTACAGCGTCACCGACGGCACCTACGTGTACTCATGGGGCAGCGCGACGCCGAATACCGGTTTCAAAGTGCTTCTTTCGGACAGGCCTTCCGCCGATAAGGCGAACGCGGCGGGACCGGAGGCGCAGGATTTGGAGAACCCGATAAACTTCAGCTGTAAGGCGTGGAACGTCGATTCTTCCAAGTTCAACTTGCCGGCAGGCATCAACTTCACTGATGTGGACAAGATGCGGAACTCCCTCAAGGCTCCGGCGGTCCTGAATGGCGTAAACATGTGCGACGTATGCAATCAGATTGCGGAACCGAACGCGAAGAGCCGATGCAAAAAGGATAATTGCAAGTAAAACCTTTTCTATGCGGAAGCACATCGTGATTTTCGTAGGCGCCGCGCTCATTTTGGCGGGCGCGGGCTGTTCGAACGCTCCAATCGCGTCCCTTTCCGCGCCTTCCGCGTCAGGGACGCAGACGGCTTCCTCTCACAGGCTGGACCTGCACGGGCGCGGGCTCACGAAGGTTCCCGCCGACATCTTCGTGCGGACGGATCTGGAGGAACTCGACCTTTCCGGCAATGCGCTCATCGACTCCTTGCCGTCTCAGCTTGGCCATCTGACAAAGCTCAAGGTCCTCAACGTCAGCGGCAATCAGATGACGGGACTTCCGGCGGAAGTGGGCCAACTCAGCGATCTCGAAGTGTTGAACGTCTCGAACAACAAGCTGACCGGTCTTCCCATGGAAATCGGTTCTCTTCGAAAATTGCGGGAGTTCGACGTCAGCGGCAACATCTATTCCACGAAAGATCTCGAGGACATCGTCGCTCGTTTGCCGAAGACGACGGTGGTGCGGCGATTACGATAATGACGCTCTCCCTCGCGACGATGCCGGGTGTCGTTGGCGCTGCGGTCAATCCCAACGCGGACGTCGAGCCCCTAGTTCGCGCCGCATTCGCCGATGCGCCGGACATGATTGCCGTTGCCAAGTGCGAGTCCGGGTTTCGGCAATATGCGGACAGCGGGGAGGTGCTGCATGGAGGCGGCGGAGGGAAATACATCGGCATTTTTCAGATAAGCGAAGCGGTGCATTTGTCCGAGGCGACACGTCTTGGCGACGATATCATGACGACTGCAGGCAACATCGCCTATGCCCGTCATCTGTATGATCGGGAAGGCACGACGCCTTGGGTATCGTGCCTGCCGAAGAAGCCGCCCGTCGCGGAAGCGTCCGCGGACACGACGCCGGTGCCGGTGACGAACAGGGCTTCGGATGTTCCCAGGCTTACCGTAAACCTCCGTTTGGGCATGACGCATCCGCAGATGAAGCTGCTGCAGCGCTTGCTGAATGGCGCAGGCTACGCGATCTCTGCCGGCGGGCCCGGTTCCGCCGGAAACGAGACTGAGTATTTTGGGGCGCTCAGCCGCGCGGCCGTACGCAAGTTTCAGTGCGCGAAGGGCATCGCGTGCGGGGGCGACGAAGCTTCGACGGGGTATGGTCGCGTCGGGGCGACGACTCGTGCGGCATTGAACGCGCTGGCTGCGCGTTAGGAAGAGCGGCGGGAGGATTTGCGCACTCCTCGCAAGCCGAGAAGAAAGAGCGCGAGGACGATGATCTTGACGAGATAGTGCGCGGAAGGATCTAAAAACTGACGTGTCAGCGGCGTTTGCGTGCGGGTAAGCACGTGCACGAGTATCGCAAGGGGCACCGTAAAATAGAGCCAGCTTTTGCGCGGCACATATGCTCCCCATTTCGCGAACGGCTTCGTGAGCAGCGGAGACAGGAAATAAACGGCGACAAACGAGATCGCAAAATCAAAAACGGCGAAATTCGCGATACGAAATTGTCGAAGGAATGCGAGAGCATGCATAGGTGCCAGCATACCACGTCGGGAACGCGAACGCATCGCCGTTTCGGTATCTGGATTCAGTCTGTTATAATGCACGCATATGGCAGCTTTGGTCTTGCTCACGTAAAAATCGGTTATGAGCTATCACGCCAACATCATCGAGGAGACGACGACGAACGTGAACTTCCGTAAAGTGCTCTTTACCGGCGACAAAAGTCAGCTTGTCGTCATGCGCATACCTCCGGGCGGTGAAGTCGTGACGCCCGGCACCTCGCATAATTTCATATAGTATTTCTCATCCTATGATGTCCCAATTGCCGATCGATCTTGGAAACCTCGGAAAAGGAGAGCGTGACAGGGAAATCCTTCGTGCGGGGATTATTGCCGAACTGGATGCCATTAACCTGTATGAGCAGATGGCGGCGATGGCCGATGCGCCTATCATCCGGAAGGTCCTGCGGGAAATCGCCGGCGAAGAAAAGACGCATATCGGCGAATTTCAGGCGTTGTTGCTGGAATTGGATGCGGAACAGGTGCGAGAATTGGCCGCCGGAAAGAAGGAAGTCGAGGGGATGCGGTAGTTATTCGCGTTTCTCGTTTTTTGTAAGAATCGGGTCCTCTTTTCGTCAACTATGCTGCAATATAATAAATAGTTATCGCGCTTCTTATGGGAAAATTCCTGAAGAAAGTCACGCTTCCGCTCGTCGGCGCCGGCCTTATAGGTTCTTTGGCGTTTTTTGCGGTCGCGCAGGCAAAGGATCTCGGCTCTGAAGACGTCTCGAAGGATGCCGTGACGACGCAGACGGCGGCGTCGGCGGGTCAGGGGCAATCTGCGGATCAGAACGGCGAGCAGGAAAATAAGGATAAGGGAGTCCAGGCGCAAAGCGACGAAGAAGAGCTCGGTCAGGTCGAAGCCCAGGCGCAAAAAGAGGGTAACGTCAAGAAGGACATCAACCAGGACGTCACGGTTCTCGGGCAGGTGGATATTCCAGAAGTCGACAATGCCTCGCTGAAGACCTACGGGGACGTCATTGATTTTCTCAAGGGACTTCAGGCGCGCATCGCGGACGTCAAAGCCGCCGTTGCTGCCGGCTCCCAGCCGGATGCCGCGCTTACTGCCGATGAGAAGAATTTGCTGGTGACGCTCGCCGGCAAGCATGAAGGGATCCTCGCGGATTCCGGCAGCCGTATCGATGAGTTGAACGGGGTCATTCAGGATCTCATTGACGCGCTTACCCCGATCTCGAGTCAGACCATCAGCGAAACGTCCGGACTCAGGAAACTCCTCGTATCGGAAGCCAAGAACCTTCGGGACCGAGTGAATGAACTGAAGGATCTCGGCGGGCTGAATCTTGACGCGTTGCGAACCGAAATCGAATAATTTTGAAATAATTGACTTGGATAAATATGAACAAGCATCTTATCGCGACATTCGCGTTCGTCTGCTTCTTTGGGACGGCTGCCGTTCCGGCGTTTGCCGCGACGGTTCCGGTGCCCTTATCGCCGGGAGAGCAGAGTTTGAAGGCCAAGCTGACGGATGTACAGAAAAAAGAGAAGGTGGTCAAGTCGAATATCAAAAAGGACGTTGCAAAGGTGAAGGCCGAGATCAAGGTCTCGAAAAAGGCGAGGGCGATTGAAAATAAGAAGAGGGTTGCGCTTAAGAAGCAGGTGAGGAGCGCTGCCGTCACTGCATGCATGAATACGGCGAGCAGTAAGCGCAGTGAGGCGCTCAAGGCGACAAAGGAGACATACGCGGCAGCCCTCGCGTCCGCGAACGATGCTCACAAGGCCGCGCTCGCTTCAGCTAAGGCAATGACCGACAAAATTGCGCGCAACGCCGCCGAGAAGTCAGCTGATAAGGCATGGCGCGATGCCAAGGCAAAGGCGTTGGCCGACAGGAATGCGGCCATGAAGGTGAGCACGAGCACGTTCAGTGCGGACAGGAAGATTTGCAACGGGATCAAATAAGACCTCTCGAGTTATCCACCCCCCCCCTAGGGGGGGGGCGGCAATTGTAGTAAGATTCTGTGAGGATTATCTTAAAGTAAATTATTAAGCTACAAGCTGTTGATTGAGTGGTCGTCGGCTTGTCTGAGTAAAAACGTATGCGTATGTCTAAGAACTTCTCATCCAAGAGCAGCCGCAGTATCGCCGCCATCGGCGCGACGTTTGCGTTGCTTCTCGCCGGCGTCAGCCCGGCCTTCGCCGATTCTTCGATCGGCACGACTATCGCGGTCACGGGCGTATCCGATGTGACCCAACTGCTCGTCAAGGGAAACGCCACGCAGACGAGCAACACGTTCGCCGTGCAGACGTCGGCTTTGGCTAACCTCTTTACCATCGCCAACAGCGGCTTGACCACCATCGCCTCGGGCGGCCTCGTAGTCACGGCCGGCGGCGCCAGCATCACCGGCGCCTCGACCATCACCGGCACCCTCGGCGGCCTCACCGGCCTCACCGTCGCCTCGGGCGGCGCCAGCATCACCGGCGCGACACCGTTGACGCTGATCCAGACTGCGGTAGCGGGCGGTTCTCCGAATGCGTTCGTGCTGACTGGCGGTGCGCACACTGCTCTCGCGGCATCCACCGAAGCGAGTGACGTCAATTTCAATCTGGCCCGCACTGTCCAGTTCGCTACTGGTTCCACGCCGACGCAGCGCGCCATTCAGATCAATCCGCCGACGTATGCCGGCGTCGGCGCGTCGTCGATGGCTAACGCCGCGACGCTTGCTATCGCTGGCGCTCCCGTCGCCGGCACGAACATGACAATCAGTAACGCCTCCGCTCTCTGGTTGCAGAGTGGCGACCTGGCTCTCGGCTCAGCATCCGGATACTCGCACATCGTTTCCAAACAGGCAGCAGCGCCGACTGCCACCGGTACCTGTACGACACCGGGATTGGCCGCTGGCGCAACGGACGTAAGGGGTACTGTTACGACGGCCTCTTGCACGGCAAGCCAAACCGTCATCGTGACTTTCCCTGTTGCTTTGTCATCGGCTCCGGTATGCGTCGTGTCGCCGGCAAACGCAGCCGGCGCAGTTTCGGCGGCTGGTTTGGCAACGATGTTCGCCAGCGCTTCTACTACGGCATTAACGATCACAACGCCAGCGGCTGCCAGCACCGCGGGCAGCTGGAACTACGTCTGCATCCAATAAACGTGGTCTTAACCTTTCTTATCTAATGACCACGCTTATGAGTACAGTACGCAGTTTGCGGGGGCAAGCCAGACGAATGGCGTCGTGGATATGTTCGCTCACGCTCGTGGCCATAGCCTTTGGCCCGAGCGCAGCCCTCGCTACGACCACCAACTACCCGCAAAATACGGCGCTTGTCATGTCTGGATCGGGCATCACGCTGACGATATTGGGCGGGTCAAAATCCGATAGCCTCAGCGTCACGGCGACCACCTTCGCGGTTACGGTTGCTTCGGGAGACACGTTTACCGTTCGCTACCCTGCACCGTCCCCAGGCACGCTTGCCAACAACGGCGGATTTCCGAGTTGCAACCTCGTCAACGGCAATAATGATGTCGCAGTTGCCGGTCCGGTGACCGTGACCTTCACGCCGAATGCGACCTTGTGCGCTGGCGGTAGCGGCAACACCACGCCGAGCATCGCGCTTAGTCAGCCTCTCGGCGGTCAGACGCTGACGGCTGGTTCGACTTACCAAATCTCCTGGTCAACGGGCGGTAACGGCATCACTGCGACGCGCATCTCGCTCTCGACTGACGGCGGTTCCACTTATCCGACCGTCATCACGTCGAGCGGGACCAACGGTCTTTACAGTTGGTCCGTCCCGAATACGCCCACCACGACGGCAAGAATCTTGGTCGAAGGGCTTGTCTCGGGCAGTGTCGGCGCAACAAGCTCCAGCTTGAGCAATTTCACCATCGTTTCAGCGGTCAGCTCTGGCGGAGGAGGCGGTGCCGTTACGGCATTACCTTCAACCAGCGGATCAACGCAATCCTCTGACGATGGCACCAACGACGGTCTTAATATCATCACGACTTCGGCAACTGGCGCGAACGCCATGTTACGTCAAGATGCGGATGGTCATCTTCCCGCGGCCTTTCACAGTGATTCGTTGGTGAAACTTGCCTGCGCTGCTGGCGCCACCGACGTGAACGATGCCTGTCGCACCATCTATTATATTGGCCTCGATGCCAAGCGGCATTCCTTCGGCAGTCTGAATACGTTTCTCAGCTGGTATCCCGACTTCAGCGACGTGCTGACCATCGACGCAGCCACATTGGCATCTATCCCGCTCGGCAAGCCGATCATGGTGCGGCCTGGCACGTTTTGGGTGAAGATTACCTCCGACCCCAAGACGTATTACGTCGAACCGGGCAACAAGTTGCGCTGGATTGCGGATGAGGCCACTGCAGTAACTCTCGGCGGATCGATGTGGAATAAGAATATCGTTGATGTCGATCCCTCATTGTTCACGAACTATTTGATGGGCGCTTCCATCGCCTCGGCCGATCTCGCAAGCGGTTGGCCACGTGGTGCGGTGGTGAAAAGCCCATCGGATTCTACGTTGTGGTATGTCTCCTCGACGTCCCGACGTCCGTTCATGACGACAAGCGCGTTTGCTGCCAACAAGTTCCAATCGCGTTTTGTTGAGGCAATTACGGTCACTGGTTGGCAGGCTCTGTCCTCCGGTTCGTCTGTCAACGGTTTGGAAGATGCGCTTTTTAGCCTTCAGCACTAAGAAGCAAAAACGTCCCACCAAAAGGTGGGACGTTTTTTTGTGCGATTGCGTCTGGTTTTCGTCGCTGATGGCTACAAAAAAACTCCCCCGTCACGAAAGTGAGGGGGAGTTTTCTGGAGTAGGGAAGCGGTGACGGACGCGGTCATTCCGGCAACAGGTTCAGGACGAGAGACGCCAGCAACAGCATCCCGCCGATGAAGAGGGCGATGTCGCGGATTGCGTTGAGGTACGGCCTTCGGGGGCAGGCGAGGGCCGCGATCGAAAGGAACAGCCAGGAGTACCAGTATTCGCGGATGAAGTGCATGACGGACCTTCTTTTCGTTTCGGGTTGATGGATACGGAAGATATTCTTGAGAACTAGCTAAATATAGCATATAAATCAGCTTTTGTCAATCGTTGCGGCCTCGTGATGACTGGAGATGGCACGGCTGTTGCAGCGCCGTTTCGGCTGCTGTTTTGGCATCGGCTACATAAAAAATCCCCGTGTTTGCGGGGATTTTTTATAAGCTTTATGAGCAATTTTCTTGTTCAGCTTGCGAGTGGCGTTGTGGCGGCTTTCGGCGCGCTTTCGTCCGGACCGTCCTCGTGCGTGACGCTCCATGGCGTTCCGAGGCGTTGAAGGAGCCAGCGATCCAACCCCCAATATCCGGCGTTCTTCCATGCGAGCATCAATATGACCGCGCTGAGGAAAAGCATCGGATTGGTCGATGCACTGCCGGCAAGCATGAAGTTGAAATTCATGAACGCGCCGAAGAACGCGGCAATGCCGACGAACGCGCCCAGAATGAGCGCGACTCCCACAAGGAGTTCTCCGCAGGTTATCAATTTTGCAAACCACGTATAATGGCCGCCAGCAAGAAGCGCTTGAAGGAAATCGCGGAACCAACCGTAGGTAATCGCGGGCTTTGCGGGAAGTGCTGGAATCATGACGGCCTTTTCCCAAAAACCCTTGAGGGCGGAGCCGCTCGTCATCCACGCGGGGTCGTTGAACTTATGCCATCCGGCGGAAAGCCACTCATAACCGACATAGACGCGGATGGCCGCCCAGACCAAGGTCCATGCTCCGGTTCCGGCAAACATTCGTTTCGTAATCGGAGGATCGGCGATGACACGCATAGGCATGTTGCTTTTGTACAAAAATTACCCCCGAAGTATAGCAAAAAGACGCCTTTTGCGACATGAGCGGGTGCAAGTAGTCGTGAAGTATGGCACGATTGAATCATTATTGTCCCGTCTTATTCGCTGACGCATCCGTATGTCGCACGAAATGCCTTTTCACGTCGGTGATGGCGAGTCATTGGCAGGAACCGATGTGCGCAAGGGCCTCGTCGAGAGCTTGAAAACGTACGGCGCAGACAGCCCGCCGCTCAAGAAAATCGGAATATGACGCGCCGTCACGTCATAAAAAATCACGCGGCGCTTTCATCTACGGCGCTCAGGAAGGACGCGCTTGCGGTGCTCGAAGCCGGATTGCGCGCCATCGACACGGGCGCTGCCGTCAGGCGGGCGTGCCGTCTTCGCGGTGACGTGTTTTCGATCGGGCGACGGTCGTGGAACCTGGCCAAATTCGAGAACGTGTACGTGATAGGCATCGGCAAGGCGGCATATGATTCTGCCGTCGCGATCGAGCGCGTGCTCGGCAGGCGAATCTCCGGCGGCGTCATCCTTGACGTGAAGTCCGGACCGCTGAGACGCATGAGAAGTTACGCCGGAACTCATCCGTTCCCGAGCGAGATCAACATGCGTGCGACCGATGAGATCATTGACCTGCTCGTTCGGGCCGAAAGGAAGGACTTGGTCATCGCCGTCGTGAGCGGCGGCGGGTCGGCGCTGCTTTGCCGTCCGTACAAGCTGAAGTGCGACGTGCTCGCGCTCGTTACGCGCGTGCTCATGGCCAAAGGCGCTGACATCAATGAGATAAATACGGTACGCAAGCACTTGTCCGAGGTGCAGGGCGGTCAGCTTGCGGAGCTTGCCTATCCCGCAACCGTCATCGGCCTGCTGTTTTCCGATGTCCCTGGCGATAATCCCGGAATCATCGCTTCCGGACCGACAGTGCTCGATCAGACGACCGTTCACGACGCGTCCGAGATCCTTTCGCGCTATGGTATTGTGAAGGCCTGCCGAATGCCGGACTGCGATTTGCGAGAGACTCCAAAGGACCCCGCGCTTTTCAAGAAGATCGCGAACGTGCTCCTCATGACCAACGCCGTCGCGCTCGATGCGATGAAGGCAGAGGGGTTAAAAAGGGGCTATCGTGTCAACATCCTCACGCGCACGCTTTCGGGCGAGGCGCGAGATGCGGGCGCGAGCCTGGCACGCAAGCCACGTCCCGGCGAGATGATTCTCGCCGGCGGCGAGACCACGGTGACCATGCGAGGCAAGGGAAGGGGCGGTCGTAATCAGGAACTCGCGCTTGGCGCTTTTGCGAGCGTTCCCGATGACGGGCTGGTGCTTTCTTGCGCGTCTGACGGTATCGATAACACTCCGGCAGCTGGTGCCATAGTCGACGAGATCACGAAGCGTCGTGCTGAGGCGAAGAAGCTGGATTCGGAATCGGCGCTTGCGAACAACGCTTCGTATGACTTTTTCAAGGCGACGGGCTCCCAGATGATATCCGGACAGACCGGCGCCAACGTTTCCGATCTGGTGATTGCCGCAAGGGCGAAAAAACGCTCGTCTTGAGCGGTTGGCGGCATCTTTTGGGGACGGTATTGACTAGCGCAGCTCACGGCGGTGTACTGGTGGGGTCATCGTCGTCCATGCGGGGCGGCGCTGAAAAGGTGCGGAAAGGAGGCAGTGATGGTCTTGCGTCGTATTGCCCTGGTGATCGCTCTTTCGTCGTCGGTGATCGGTTGCGTCCCTGAAGATTCGCGGACGCCTGCGGATGAGTACGAGCCGCCGGAACCGACATTCGTCGTCAAGGACGGGCTGTTCCACTATGCGGTAGCCGGCGCGGTGAACGCGTGCGCGCGGGTTTCGGGGGCAAAGGATCACGAAATCGTGATTGGCGGGATCGCCGTGCACGCCTGGACGCCGCCCGTCTGGACGTCATCGTATGCGGGCACGGCCATGTGGCTTACCTTCGACGATGCTGCCAATGCCCGGATCGTCATTTACCCTATCGGCGATCCTCGCGTGGAAATCGCCCAGTGGCATGCGCGTGACGTCGTGACCCCCGGTGAGGTCACCGGTTCCGTCGTCGGTCTCGATTCGCCTCGGCAGCCGTTCATGTATCGGTACAGGAGCACGTCCGACAATCGGGCTGGCGTCGTTTACGCGCTGCGGACTGCTGACGGCAAGGCCGTTCTCGTTCATGGGTTATGGTCTGCCGATCTCGACCGGACGCTTCTGCCCGTCGCGTTTTCCGTCGCCAACTGCGTTGAGCTCCGTTCCGCGAAGTGACGGGGATTTCAAGCTCCGACTCGTCGGGGCTTTTTTGTTTGCACCTTTTTATAACGCGCAACCGTAGTAATAATGAGGCATTTCGACCTTAACGCATTTATTTATTACTTCTATGGAAGAAGACAAAAATGATATTCAGCAGCCGTCTACTGGTAGCGGAATCGTCTGTCACATGCGGTCGGCTTGCGGCCAT
>JAHFIW010000001.1:68086-76709 GCA_023246195.1 bacterium | reverse complement strand
CTGCAAGTTCGTGGACGACGGCCAGACGAGGATCGCCGACGAGGATGTCGACGGCCTGACCTTTCTCGGCGTCATCGGAATGATTGATCCTCCGCGTGTCGGCGTCGCCGCGGCAATCGCCCGTTGCCGCAGGGCGGGCGTGCGCGTCATCATGATTACCGGAGACCAGCGCGCGACGGCACTCGCCATCGGCAGGGAAATCGGCCTGTTCGAATCCGAAGGTCGGCTTGAGGGACTCGTGCATACCGAAAAGGAAATCGCCCTCATGACCGATCGTGAATTTTCGGCAGTGCTCAAGAGCGCGGTAATTTTTGCGCGGGTCTCTCCGCAGACGAAATTACGCATCGTCTCCGGCCTCCAGGAGCAGGGCCATGTCGTGGCCATGACCGGGGACGGCGTCAACGACGCCCCCGCGCTCAAGAAGGCGTCCATCGGCGTGGCCATGGGCATCTCCGGTACCGATGTCGCCAAGGATGTCGCGGACATGGTTTTGGCAGACGACAATTTCGTTTCCATCGTCTCCGCCATCGAGGAGGGGAGAATCGTCTTCCGCAACGTCAAGCAGACGACCGCCTATCTGTTCATGACCAACATGGGTGAGTTCGTCACCATTTTCGCCTGCATGGCCATTGGCTTGCCGTTACCGCTGCTGCCGGTCCAGATTCTTTGGATGAACCTGGTCACGGACGGTTTCCCTGATGTGGCCCTGGCGACCGAGCCGCCTTCCGGAGACACGCTGTCCGAACAGCCCTTCGGACGAAATGCGCCGATCATTTCCAAGAATGCGCTTGTCCTTACCGCAGTCACCTGCGTCGTGATGTGTTCGGGCACGATCGCGCTCTACGCCTTCGCCCTCGCCGATGGCGACCTGGCTTACGCGCGCACGGTCGCCTTTACGGCGATGGCGATGTTTCAGCTTTGGAACGTCTTCAACATGCGCTCGATGACGCAATCGATCTTCACTCTCGGTTTTTTTACGAATCGCTACGTCCTTGCGGCGGTCATCGTCTCGTTCGCGTTACAGGCTGCCGTGCTCTACCTGCCGTACTTACAGGGGGTTTTTTCGACCAAGCCGATCGGTGGCGTGGAGTGGCTTCTGATTTTCGCGGTTACCGGATCGATCGTCGTGATCGTTGAGGCATACAAGTCGATGTGCCGAAAGGGTTTCGTCCCAAAAAGCTGGCAATAATCAGGTGTGGATAACGGCGCTTGTCAGCCGGTCGACGCTACACTACACTAGGTAGTGTTAATGTGTGCAGGCAAAGCCTATGCGATTTCAGCTCAAGAATTTGAAGCTCGATAAAGAGGGGCTTTCTAAGGTGCTTGGCTTCTTGGAAGCCGAAGTGATGGACGCCGTCTGGAGCGGGGGAGAACTTACCGTTCGCGGGGTACGTGAGACCCTCAAGCGCAAAAAGGCCTACTCGTTCAATACGGTCATGACCGTGATGAACCGTCTGGTAGAGAAGAAGCTGCTGAAGAAGCGCGCCGACGAGGGGTCGTTCACGTATCATGCCGCGGTTCCCAAGGAATCCTTTTTGCATGAGATCACCAGGTCGGTGGTCAGCGCCATCGTCCGCGACGGTTCGTTGTTTCAGATGGCCGGTTTTGCCGAAGCCATCAAGTGCTGCTCCGAGGACGACTTGCGGCAACTCAAGAAACTGATCAGGGAGGCCTAATCTGCTTATGGAGCGCACGCTTACTTCGCGACAATCGATCATCCTGTCGTTCATGACGGTCTCGGCGCTGTTGGTTACGGTCGCCGCGTTGGGTTCCGTTTCGAACGGGGTATTTTCCCTCGTCACCTGGTGCCGCAGTTTCGTGGTGGCCGCCTCTGCCGGACGCGGTGCCGCGGCAGTGGTCATGGCGGCGGCGGTGGCCGCGCTTGCCGTGTTGTCGCTGTTGAATTTCGCGGTCTTCGCCGTTTCTGAATCGCGGGCTTCATGGCGTTTCACCAAGATGGTGCGGCTTCAGCGAATGCGCGATTCGTCACGAATGACAGCGGCAAGGCGCGATGCCCGCATCAGGGCGCCGGTCCAGACGGTTCGCGACAGTGCGCCGTTCGCCGCGTCCGTAGGCGTCTTCGCCCCGCGCATAGTCATATCTTCCGCGCTAGTGAGTAACCTCACTTTGGCTGAGCTGCGTGCGGTGTTGGCGCACGAAGACGGTCACTGCCGGGGACGGCATCCGCTTCGCGCCGTGCTGTGGGAGTCGCTCCGCCGGACGTTCTTCTTCCTGCCGACCCTTGGCGACGTGGCCGCGCACTTCTCCCTGAGCCGCGAAATCGACGCTGACCGCCACGCCGTACGTTCATGCGGAAGCCGTCCGCTGGCCTCGGCGCTGCTCAAGAACGTTTCGAATCGCGTAGGTCTCTTGCCCGACACGGCGTCGGCCTTTGGCCACTTGCCTGCGCGTATTTCCGCCCTGGCAGGCAAAAAAGGGACAGACATCCGGTTATCGCCACGTCGCACTGCGGTAACGCTGAGCGCCGCCATGATTATCGTTACGCTGCATTTTGCTTTCAGCTCTACCGGCGCTTTGGCCGACGGCGATGACGTGCAGAAGCAGTGTCCGTCCGGACCCGCAGCCAGCATGAGCAAAATAAACTTCTCACCCTATTTCTCCGTGTGGGTTCCGCAGATGTCCCCAGTACCGGTTGACAGTACGCGACAGATGATGAGCCCCGAGCCTGTACAGACATCGGCGGTTCAGCCATAATTCCCCTTGCTAAGTCCTGATCCGGTAGGATCACTGAATTCACTCAATCACTTCGCTATGTCCATGGAAGAACAGCAGAAGTCATCCGCAGGCATCACCTTGTCCCCCAAAGCCAGCTTCGTGCTCGGTCTGGTAGGCGGCGTGCTGGTCCTGTGTACCGCCGGTTTTTTCATCCTTATGTCGCTGATGCTCAAGGGTAACGGCTTTACGCTCGGCGCCGGCGCCGGCACCGTGCCTGCCGCCGTAGCTCCCGCACCGTCGCCGTCGGCTGCTGCTGCCGCACCCTCTGCCGCACCGGACGTCGTCGGGGACGTGAAGGCCGTCACTGCCGACGATCACGTCCAGGGTCCCAGCAATGCCGCACTGACCATGGTCGAATACTCCGACTTCCAGTGCCCGTTCTGCGCGCGCTTCCACCCCACCATGTTGCAGCTCATGGCTGATCCGGCCTACAAGGGCAAGATTCGCTGGGTGTTCCGCCACTTCCCGTTGTCCTTCCACCCCAATGCCGTTCCGGCTGCCAACGCCGCCGAATGCGCTTCGGAACAGGGTAAGTTCTGGGAGTACGCTGACGGTCTCTTCACCAATCAGGATCAGGAGAGTGACGCCTACTACGGCACGCTCGCCGACAAGCTCGGGTTGAACCGCAGCAAGTTTGATGCCTGCTACTCGGCAAAGAAATATCAGGCTCGCATCACTGCCGATCAGACCAGCGGCTCTACCGCCGGCGTCAACGGCACTCCTGGTACCATCATCATCAATAAGAAGGGCAACAAGCAGCTCGTTCCGGGCGCCGTCCCTTACGAGCAGCTCAAGGCCATGGTTGACCAGGCTCTTCAATAAACGACGCGTCAAAAGGCCGGCCTCCGACATGGGGGCCGGTTTTGCGTTTAAGGTCTAAAAACGAGTGCCTGCCCCCGAGAACGACTTACCTTCAAAAGGTTGACAGGCCGACCTGTGCATGATAGTTTAGGCCCACGCGGCGGGACCTGGTCCCGCGCATTTTTTTCGCCCTAAAGCGAACATTGGGGGACTTATCGTCGCCAGACACACTCGTATGCAAGAAATCCGCAACGTCGCCATCATCGCCCACGTCGACCACGGCAAGACCACCCTCGTGGATGCGCTTCTTCGTCAGTCCCACTCCCTTAAAAAAGAGGGCGGTGGCGACCTTTTGATGGACTCCAACGACTTGGAGCGTGAGCGTGGCATCACCATTTTTTCAAAAAACGCAGCGGTCGAGTTCGGCGGAGTCAAAATCAACATCATCGACACTCCTGGACACGCCGACTTCGGCGGCGAGGTGGAGCGCATCATGCGCATGGTCGACGGTGCCATTTTGCTCGTGGATGCCAAAGAAGGTCCGATGCCGCAGACCAAGTTCGTCTTGCGCAAGGCGATTCAGGCCGGTCATAAGATCATCGTGGTCATCAACAAGATCGACAAGCCGGAAGCCCGCATCGACTGGGTTTTGGACAAGACCTTCGACCTTTTCGTCGAGCTCGGCGCGACCGATGAACAGACTGACTTTCCGGTCATCTACGCCTCGGGCGTGCAGGGCAAGGCCGGCTTGAAGCCGGACCTCTCCACGATGACGGACATCATTCCGGTGTTCGACACCATCCTTTCGGTCATCCCCGTGGCGAAGGCCGACGCTTCCGCGCCGCTTCAGATGCTGACCGTCAATCTTTCCTATGACAACTTCAAGGGTAAGATTGCCGTTGGCCGCATCTATGCAGGCAGCATCAAGAAGGGTCAGGAGGTCGCCCACATCAATCGCGACGGTATCACCAAGAAGGTCCGCATCACCGCCGTCATGACCTTCATGGGCATGAGCCGCTTGGAAGTCGATGAGGTTTTCGCGGGCGACATCGTAGCCATTTCCGGCATTACCGACGTCTCCATCGGCGAGACCGTCGCCGATCCCGCTCATCCGGTCGCTTTGCCGACCATCGCCATCGAGGAACCGACCGTCAAGATGACTTTTGGCATCAATACCTCGCCGTTCGCCGGCCAGGAAGGCACCTACACCACCTCGCGTCAGATCAAGGAGCGTCTGGAGCACGAGCTTGAGACCGACGTGGCCCTCAAGATGTTCCCGACGGACTCCGCTGACAAGTTCGAGATGGCCGGTCGCGGCGAATTGCACCTTTCGATTCTCATCGAAAAGATGCGCCGCGAAGGCTTCGAACTGCAAGTTTCCAAGCCGCAGGTCATCATCAAGGAAGTCGACGGCAAGAAGATGGAGCCGATCGAGCTCGTCTCCATCGAAGTGCCCGAAGAACACTCCGGCGTGGTCATCGAGAAGATGGGCAAGCGCCGCGCCGAGATGAAGGACATGAAGGTCGATCACAAGATCGCGTATCTTGATTTCGAGATTCCCACCCGCGGTCTCATCGGCTATCGTTCCGAGCTGCTTACCGACACCAAGGGCATGGGCATCATGAACAGCCTCTTCCTCGGTTATCAGGACTATAAGGGAGATCTCAGCTCCGGCGAGCACGGTTCGCTCATCGCCTTCGAGGCCGGCGAAACGCGCAATTACGCGCTCGTCGCCGCGCAGGAACGCGGTCAGATGTTCATCGGCGACGGCGTGCAGGTGTACTGCGGCCAGGTCGTCGGCAAGAACGCCAAGGCCGAAGACCTCGAGGTCAACGTCTGCCGTGAAAAGAAGCTTTCCAACATGCGCTCGAAGGGCGACGGCGGCGCGGCAAGCATGGATACGCCGAAGACGATGGGCCTCGAAGACGCCCTCGAATACATCGGCGACGACGAGCTGGTGGAAGTCACTCCGAAGAACATTCGCATCCGCAAGCTCTATCTCGATCCGAACGACCGTAAGCGCAACCTGCGCGATTCAAAGAAAGACTAAGAGAAAAACCCGTCCCGCATGGCGCGAGACGGGTTTTTTAAAATGACCAAACATGAGAGAATGAATCAAGCCGTTAAGGTTTGGATTCACCTTTTGCGTAAAGGCATGTCGGAACTCATGAGGCCAAAAGTCGGCGTCGGCGTCATCGTCGTCAGGGACGGCAGGGTTCTGCTTGGCAGGAGAAAGGGGGCTCATGGCGATGGGTACTGGGCCTTTCCGGGCGGACATTTGGAGTTCGGCGAAAGCATTGAAGAGTGCGCCAAGAGGGAGGTGCTGGAGGAG
The DNA here is from genome assembly GCA_023246195.1 of bacterium. Classification (GTDB taxonomy): domain Bacteria; phylum Patescibacteriota; class Patescibacteriia; order SG8-24; family SG8-24; genus JAHFIW01. Next base: position 70,840 of record JAHFIW010000001.1, on the reverse strand, counting down.
TCGGGCATCTCTATCAGGAATATCAGGAAAGTAACCTATACCAACGATATTTTTCCGGAGGAAGGAAAGCATTATGTCACTTGTTACGTCAGGGCTGACTACGATTCGGGCGACGTGAGAACCGTGGAACCGGACAAATGCGACGGGTGGGAGTGGTTCGAATGGAATGCGTTTCCTGATCCGCTCTTCATTCCGCTCCGAAATCTCTTAAGGGAAAACGTGGACGTACGTGCTATAATGTAAAGACATGCGCCTCACTCATCAAAAAATGCGGACGTCGTCGGTCGTCATCGCGTTCAGTTTTTTTGCCGCCGCGACCGCTTTTGCCGCCCCGATACCGCAGCAGAGCGCCATCGTCGAGGTCATCTGCGATACTCGTCTGGGCACCGGTTCGCTTACCAGCCTCAATGACGGCGGTTACGTGGTTACCGTCGGTCATGTGGCAATCGATCCGCAGACGCACGTGCCGTCCGCGCAGTGCGTCGTCGGTTTCATTTCCGACGATACGCTCGAGCCGACGACCTACTATCACGCATCGGTAGAGCATGCCGTCTTCGATGAGCGTCTTAGCCGCGATTATGCCGTGCTTAAGCTTGGGACGAAGATTTCCGGCAAGGGTTCGCTCCCGACAGTCCCTCTCATGACCGATGAGTTCGCCGCAGTGGGGGACAGCCTGACCATGTACGGCTTTCCCGAAAGCAGCAAGAGCATGCAGGCCGCCACCGGAACCGTGAAAACCTTTCGTCGCGGCGAGGTGGCCAGCGACGTGCCCATCACTCCCGGCTATTCCGGAGGGCCGGCACTCGACGCTCACGGCAACATGATCGCGATCGCTGACCGGGTTAATTTCGTCGATGATCCCAAGACGGGAGTCCGTACGATAATCGACTACGACCTTGGCGATATTCTCGGCCTCATCACCTGGATGGATACCTTCGGTTATCGCCGGCATGACACGTACCTTACTCATGCCGACCCCGCGAGGTTCGACAATGCGCATCTGACTTATCGGCACGAGGAGTCGGGATGTGATTACGTGGTCGCCACTCCCGCCTCGTCATCGCTTTACTGCCTGCTTAACGGCCCGTATCGTCTGGTGTTTCCCAACGAGGCAGTCTACTACTCGTGGTTTCCCGACTTTTCCAACGTCGAGAACATTACCGGCGTGAATCTTGCCGAGTATCAGCTCATCGGTAACGTGTCGATGCGCGCGGGTTCGCTGGTGAAGATTCAGACTGATCCCAAGGTCTACGTAGTCACCGACAGCATCGGCACGCTCCGATGGGTGCCAAACGAAGATCTCGCCAAGACGCTTTTTGGCACCGATTGGGCCAAACAGGTGCACGACGTTCCGGTGGAATTTTTCCTGAATTACCATGTCGCGGATCCGCTTCAGTAGTCGGCGAGCTGGCCAAAACACCGATTTTCCTGTATAATGACGGCGTTATCTCTTCTTAACCGATATGGACATTGCACACCGCGCCAACGTTCCGCACGTCACCTGCAAGCATTTGCTCGACCTGCATGGCAAGAAGGAAAAAGAACACGTGGTGATCGACTTGCGTGATCGCCTTGAGTTCGAGGCCGGTCACATCAAGGATTCGCTCAATATCCCCCAAAAGGAACTCGAATCCAACATCCAGAGCCTGCTGCCGAACACGAAGCAGAAAGTCATCGTCATCGTAGGCCCCACCCAGGAGGCTGACCTCAAGAAGATTCATGACGCGCTGCAGACGCTCGGTTATGAGAATGCCGAGTTCCTTGCGGGCGGTTTTGACGAGTTCTGCGAGCTCGCCCCTCTGGAAATCGAACCAGACCTCACGGATCTCACTCCCGAAGAATCTGGATTCGTCGGACACGGGTCGGATGAGGACGACCTCAATCCTCACGCTGAAGAAGACGAGCCGATCCTCTAGGAGGACGGCTTTTCGTTATGCCGATACTCACCGCATTGCTGTTGCTGCTGGTTCTGGTGTTCGCCCAGGTGCTGATCGCCATTTTTTCTGCAACGTTGGGATTGGGTTTTATCATCGCCTTCGTGCTGGTCATCGCCCTTGCCGGGGGAATCTTCTTCGCGACCACGGCCTACTCGGTGTTCTTCGGTGCGCCGTTCGTTCCCACCGACGAGCAGCGAGTGAGCGCGATGCTTGCGTTGGCAGAGCTGAAGCCGGGAGAGAAGCTCTATGACCTTGGTTCCGGTGACGGTCGCATCGTCATTGCCGCCGCAAGGGCAGGAGCATATGCCGAGGGCTGGGAGATCAGCCCGTATCTTTGGCTGTACTCGACGTGGCAAATCAGGCGTCAGGGATTGGGGGACAGGGCTCGCATTCACCTGGGTTCCTATTGGGAAGAAAAATTTAACGATGCCGACGTAGTCACGTTGTTCCTCATCACCCAGCAGATGGGCCGCATGCAAGGGAAGCTGCAGGACGAGCTGCGACTCGGCGGGCGCGTGGTATCGTATGCGTTCAAGTTTCCGCATTGGCAGCATGAACGCAAAGATCGCGGACTGTTTCTCTATCGCAAAGGCTAGGGAAGCAGTTCGTCGCACCCTTGACAAAAACTCAAAAATCTGATAGCGTCAGTCTAAGTGCTCGGCGACTTTCAGCGATCTCAAAAAGGTCGTTTTTTGTTTGTGTGCAGCCAAAAAAAGGTCATTTTAGACAATCGAATATAGGCTTGGAAAAAACAGGGAAAATGGTATACTGAAGGCGTATGATCGACTCCGATGACGACAACGCACAGGAAAAAAGG
>JAHFIW010000001.1:0-68076 GCA_023246195.1 bacterium | reverse complement strand
AAAGGCACGCCGGTGGCGACTATTTGAGCGAATTGCCGTTGGCCCGTTCGCACATTCACGAGACTCGCAATTTTCCCGACGGGTTTCTTTGGGGTTCCGCCACTGCCTCGCATCAGGTCGAGGGCAACAATACCAAAAATGACTGGTTCGAATGGGAGAAGGTTCCCGGTCACATTCTCGACGGCATCCAGTCAGGTCGTGCCTGCGAGCATTACGAGCGCTATGAGGCTGACTTTGACATCGTAAAAGAACTCGGTCAAAACGCTCACCGTTTTTCCGTGGAGTGGAGCCGTATCGAGCCGGAGGAGGGCAAATGGGACATGAACGAAGTGGAGCACTATCGCAAGGTGATCAGGGCGCTCAAGAGTCGCGGCATCAAGGTGATGCTCACCGCTTGGCACTTCACGCTGCCAAAGTGGTTTGCGGAAAAGGGCGGCTGGGAATCCGGACAGGCCATCAAGTCGTATGAACGCTATGTCTCGCTGCTCGTCAGGGAGTACGGCGACTCGGTCGATTTTTGGATTACCATGAATGAGCCGATGGTGTACTTGGTGCAGTCGTACGGTAGCGGTATCTGGCCTCCCGGAACGCGCAGCCCCATTCGCAATATTCACGTGTTCGGCAAGTTGTGTTTGGCACATAAGGCCGTGTATCGGGCCATTCATCGCGAGCTCGATGCCAAGGCGAAGGCGGGCCTGGCTCCGAAAGTGATGGTCGGCATTGCCCAGAACGTCATCACCTTCGAGCCGTACCGTAAGCAGTCTCTGACCGATAACCTGTTCGTCTGGATTGCCGACAAGATGTTCAACCGCCAGTTCTTCATCTGGACAAGGAACACGCATGATTTCATCGGCATCAATTATTACTTTCATTATCGGATGAAGTACGTGCCCACCAAGATCTCAGAGCTGTTCTTCGAAGTGCATACCGAAAACCGCGAAGTCAGCGATCTCGGCTGGGAAATCAACACTCAGGGCATATTTGACGCCATCATGTCGATGAACCGCTACGGCAAGCCGATCATCATTACCGAGCACGGCGTCGCTAATGCCGATGACGGCAAGCGTCCTCGGGTCATTATCGCGGCATTGAAGGAGGTCTACCATGCCATCAGGTCAGGCGTGCCCGTGCTCGGCTATTTCCACTGGTCATTGATGGACAATTACGAGTGGGAGAAGGGTTTCTCCGGACGCTTCGGGCTGGTCGCCATCGATTACGCCACGATGAAACGTACGCCGCGACGCAGCGCTTACGTCTATGCCGACATCTGCAAGGCTAACGGGATTTCGCACGTGTTGTTGCGGTTCTTGGGGCATGGAGTGCGGTGGTGACCTTGCGCGAGGGAAGCTGAGGGCGGTAAGCTGTAGCTCGATACTTCATCTCTCCATACTTTCATCTTTCCGCATCTTCTTATGGCCATGGACCCGAAAGAACTCGCCACTCGTTGTCAGAGTTGCGGCATGCCGTTGCATACCGGCATTCCCATGGATGCCGTTTTCCTCGGTACTGCCGCAGATGGCACGCCGGTGAAGGAATATTGCAGGTTCTGTTATGCCAACGGTGCCTTCGTGGAGCCGCAGCTGACCATGAAAGACATGGTCGCGAAGTCGGTCAGTCACATGACGCGCGTGCTGCATCTGCCGGAAGAGAAGGCCAAGGAAATGTCTGCGGAATTGATTCCGCAGCTAAGGCGTTGGGAAAAACAGGCGTTACCATGAAAAAACCGGCCTTAGGGCCGGTTTTTGGTCGTTGCGCCCCGTCTTCGAATCAAACGGTCGGGCATGCTATACTTCTGGGGATATGAAAATTACCTTCTACGGCGCGGCACGCGAAGTCACCGGCTCGTGTACGCTCATCGAAACGCCGACTACTCGCGTCCTCGTGGATTGCGGCATGATTCAGGGCAACGGCAATTCCTTCGAGCGGAACATGGCCCCGTTGCCATTTGACCCGTCGTCCATCGACGCCCTCATCTTGACGCATGCGCACATTGACCACACCGGTCGGGTGCCAAAGTTGGTGCGCGAAGGCTTTAAGGGACGCATTTTTGCCACGCACCCCACGCGCCTGCTCACTCGCCTGATGTGGCAGGACGCCTCGCACGTCATGAAGGATGAGGCACGGCGCTATAAGCGTCCGGCATTGTATCTTCCCAAGGACGTGAACCCCGCATTCGAGCTTCTGCACGGCGTTCCGTATGACACCACGGTGCGCATCTCCGACGATTTTTCGTTTGTTTTCCGCGAAGCCGGGCACATATTCGGATCCGGTTTCGTCGAGGCCAACGTCTATGGAACCCGTTTGGTCATGTCTGGCGACCTCGGTAACGATTACGTGCCGATTCTTCGCCCCACCGCGCGAATCGTCGACGGTGACGTGGCGGTGATGGAGTCCACCTACGGCGATCGCATTCACGAAGATCCGCAGCATCGCGCTGAGAGGCTCAAGGCCGCGGTCAATGAGAATTTCAGCAAGAAGGGGACGCTTCTCATTCCGGCATTTTCGTTGGAACGCGCGCAGGAAATCCTGTACGAGCTTCATGAGCTCGTGGAGTCCAAGCAGGTGCCGCCAACGCCGACGTTTCTCGACAGTCCGTTGGCCATCAAGGCGCTGCCCATCTATCATGAGTTTTCGGAATATTATGACAAGGAGGCAGCCGCGCTGAAGGCTTCGGGCGATGACTTCTTCAAGTTTCCCGGACTGACGGTTACCAAGAAGCCTGACGAGTCGCGCGCCATTCTCGACGTGCCCAAGCCGAAGATCATCATTGCGGGCAGCGGCATGATGCATGGCGGTCGCATCATGCATCATCTGGTGGACTATCTCAACGATCCAAAGACCACGTTGCTCGTCGTCGGCTATCAATCAGCCGGCACGGTCGGTCGTTCCATCAGCGAGGGGGCCAAGGTGGTGCATATCGATCATGAAGAGGTGCAGGTACAGGCCAAGGTGGAAGTCATCGGCGCGTATTCCGCGCATGCCGACCAGGCAAAGCTCATCAAGTGGGTCACCAGCGGACGTACGCTGCCCAAGAAAATATATTTGAATCACGGCGAGCCTCACGCTTCGGAAGAGTTGGCCCAGAAGATTCGCGACCAGTTCTCGTTGGACGTGGCAATACCGGCTCATGCGGATTCTTTTACTCATCCGTAGCGATCGGGGAGGGCTGTCATGATTGACATGGCGGCCCTTTTTCAGTAGGGTCAAGGCACAACTCAACGGCTCCCAGGGTACCCCATAGGGTGTTCCGCTGGGAGGTTTTGCGTATTGTCTTATTTTCGCATGGACTTCAAATTAGTTTCAAGGTACGAGCCAAAAGGGGACCAGCCCGATGCGATTGCCGCACTCACCGACGGGGTGAGGAAGGGTTTGCGTTACCAGACGCTGCTTGGCGCCACTGGCACCGGCAAGACCTTTACGATGGCCAACATCATCAAGAATGTCGGCCGTCCGACGTTGGTCATGGCTCACAATAAGACTCTTGCCGCCCAGCTGTGCAACGAGTTCCGCGAGTTCTTCCCGGAGAATGCCGTGGAGTATTTCGTTTCCTATTACGACTACTATCAGCCGGAAGCCTACTTGCCGAGCTCGGACACCTTCATCGAGAAGGAAGCGATGATCAACCAGGAGATCGACCGTTTGCGCCATTCGGCCACGCAGGCGCTTCTTACCCGCCGGGATGTCATCATCGTTTCTTCGGTGTCGTGCATTTACGGCCTCGGCGCTCCGGAGGCGTATCGAAAATCGCACATGCACCTTAAGGTGGGCCAGCCGATTACTCGCGGCGACGCGCTGCGTTCGCTGGTGCAGATCCAGTTTGAGCGTACCTCCTCGGACATCACTCGCGGTTCGTTCCGTTCGCGCGGCGACGTGTTGGAGATCATGCCGGCCCACGAGGAGGTCATCGTGCGCGTGGACATGCCCGGGCAGGTCATCAAGACCATCACCCTGATCGATCCGATCACCCGCAAGCCGCGGGAGAAAAAGGACGAATATTGGATTTTCCCGGCCAAGCATTTCATTTCCAACGGTCCGGAGCGCGAACGTGCCATTGCCGCCATCAGCGCGGAGGCCAAGGAACGCGTGGATTTCTTTACTGCTACCGGCAAACCGCTGGAAGCCGAGCGCCTGGAACGCCGCACTAACTTCGATTTGGCGATGCTCCGCGAGGTCGGTTATTGCCATGGCATCGAGAATTACTCGCGGCACCTTTCCGGTCGAGCGCCCGGTGAACCGCCAGACACGCTTCTGGCGTACTTTCCCAAGGACTTGCTGCTGTTCGTGGACGAATCGCATGTGACGCTTCCGCAGGTGCAGGGCATGTATAACGGCGATTCTGCCCGCAAGAAGACGCTCATCGAATACGGTTTCCGCTTGCCGTCGGCATCGGACAATCGGCCGCTCACCTTCAAGGAGTTCGAGGAGCGTATTCCGCAGGCGGTGTTCGTCTCGGCCACGCCCGGACCGTTTGAGTACAAGGAGTCGGCGCAGATTGCCGAGCAGGTGATTCGCCCCACCGGACTGGTCGACCCGATCATCACCGTGCGGCCAGTCACCGAGAAGGACGGCCGTCTCGGTCAGATCGACGACCTCATCAGGCGCATCGACGAACGCGTCAAGCTGAACGAGCGCGTCATCGTGACGACGCTCACCAAGAAGATGGCCGAGGACCTCTCGGCGTACCTGGCAGAGAAGAAGTACAAGGTGGCCTACCTGCACAGCGACATCCTGACCCTCGACCGCGTGAAGACGCTGACCGCTTTCCGCCGGGGGACCTACGACGTGCTCATCGGCGTGAACCTTCTGCGCGAAGGCCTGGACCTGCCGGAGGTCACGCTTGTCGCCATCCTCGATGCGGACAAGGAAGGCTTCCTGCGCAGCGAAACGTCGCTGATTCAGACCATCGGACGCGCTGCTCGTAACGTGCGCGGGGAAGTCATCCTCTACGCCGACGAGATTACCGGATCGATGCGGCGTGCCATGAGGGAGACAGAACGGCGACGTACGAAGCAGGTCGCCTATAATGAAAAACATGGCATCATGCCGACCACCATCGAGAAGGCCATCAAGGACATCATGGCCGACTTGATGAAGACCGACGAGAAGAAGGCCAAGCGGCTGTTGGCCCTCGAGATGGCTCCGGAAACCAAAGACGTCGCCGAAGTCATCGCCGACAAGGAAAAGGAGATGCGCGAGGCCGCCAAGAACTTGGAGTTCGAACTTGCGGCGCTGCTGCGAGATGAAATCAGGATGCTGAAAAAAGAAGACGAAAAGAAAAAGAGGGCGGAGTCGCGGAAGAGTCCGACGCCAAAGAAAAAGGGCCTCCACTAGGGAGGCCCGGTCAGTCAGTTCGCCGTGTCGTATTTCAGGGCGATCTTGCGGAGGTTGTCCTCGCAAAGCAGGTCGCCTATGAGGAACGAAAGTCCCTTCGTCAGGTCCCTGCCGCGAGTCGAGAGCCATCGCGAGATACCCTCGGGAGTCTCCGTTTCTTCCACGGCTTCGAACATGAGGATGATCTTTTGGGCGGCATCGACGATGCCCCCAAGCGTCATTCGCAGGCTTTCGCCGCTGATGCCGGTGCCCTTCCGCTGAGGGCGCGGCGGCGAATCGCCGAACGCGTCGTGGAGCGCCTTGCGCGAAGCCATCAGCGTACGCACGCAGGAATCGTGATCGCCCCTGTCGGATACCGCGAGGTAGGCGTGGCAGAGATCGCGGATCGTGGCGGAAATGAGCTGTCGAAAGGCGTCTGCCGCCTCATAGGGGTCTTTGCGGTCATTCATGTTGCACCTCTGCACTTTCTCCGATACATGTGGTCAAGTGACCAACAAAAAATCCTAGCACCAAATCGCAAACATTTCAAGTATGCAAGAAACCATCATCATCAAGGGCGCGCGCGAGCATAATCTCAAGAACATCTCCCTTGAGCTGCCTCGGAACAAGATGATCGTCTTCACGGGGCTGTCCGGTTCGGGCAAGTCCTCGTTGGCGTTCGATACCATCTTCGCCGAAGGGCAACGCCGCTACGTGGAGTCGCTCTCGGCTTACGCCCGTCAGTTCTTGGGGCAGATGCAGAAGCCGGACGTGGATGACATTACCGGGTTGTCACCGGCCATTTCCATCGACCAGAAGGCGCACTCGTCCAATCCGCGTTCCACCGTCGCCACGATCACCGAAATTTATGACTATCTGCGCGTGCTCTATGCCCGCGTCGGCAAACCGTATTGTCCGCAATGCGAAACCGCCATCCGCAAGATGACCGCGGAAGAAATGGTCGACCACATCATGGCCGAGGCGAAGGCCGCTTATGACGAGGACGTGACCGAGAACGCCTTCGGAAAAAAACGCCGCGAGTACGCCGATACGCTCATCCTCGCGCCGTCGGTGCGCGGACGCAAGGGCGAATATCACCAGCTGTTGTATGACTGGTACAATGCCGGCTTTGCCAGCGCGCGCGTCAACGGCAACGTCCGTTCGCTGCGGACTCGTCTGGTGCTGGACCGTAACATGAAGCACACCGTCGAGCTGGTGGTGGACACCATCACCAAGACCGACATCACCGTGGGCGGAAAAGAATTGCAGGCTCGTCTGGCCGAAGCGGTCGAGGCGGCATTGCAATACGGCGGGGGACTGGTGAACGTGGTCTACGGCAATGGCCGCGAGCGCATGCTCTCCAGCCAGTTCAGCTGCCCGTCCTGCGGATTTTCTTTTCCGGAGATCGAGCCGCGCCTGTTCTCGTTCAACAGTCCCTACGGAGCGTGTCCCACCTGCACCGGCCTCGGCGTGGAGCACCTCTGGTCAGAAAAGGTCTGTGATGATTGCGGCGGCAAGCGCCTGCGAAAGGAGGCCCTGCACGTGAAGGTCAGCGAGATGCACATCGTGGAGCTTACCGGCATGGCCATCGACAAGGCCCACAAGTTCCTGTCCGAGCTGAAGCTGGTCGGGCGTGACGCTGAAATCTCGGAGAGCGTCATGAAGGAAATCATCAGCCGCCTGCAATTCTTGCTGGACGTCGGTTTGCATTACCTGTCTCTTGGCCGCACTGCCGGCACGTTGTCCGGCGGCGAGGCGCAGCGCATCCGCCTGGCTTCGCAGATCGGTTCGCGATTGGTGGGCGCGCTCTACGTGCTCGACGAGCCGTCCATCGGCCTGCATCAGCGCGACAACGACAAACTGCTGGCCACGCTCAAGAACCTGCGCGATATCGGCAACACCATCATCGTGGTGGAACATGATGAGGACACCATCATGACCGCCGACTACCTGGTGGATTTCGGACCGGGTGCCGGCAAGCACGGCGGGGAGATCATCGCGGCCGGTCCCATACCGGAAATCTTCAATGACACTAAGTCCCTGACCGTCGCATACCTGCAAGGCAGGAAGAAGATCAAGGTGCCGACCTTTCGCCGCACCAAGAACCGCGAGGTGCTCAAGATCATCGGCGCCACCGAGAACAACCTCAAGAACGTGGAGGTTGATATTCCGCTGCGCCGCATGGTCGTGGTTACCGGCGTTTCCGGTTCCGGCAAGTCCACCTTGGTGCAGGACATTCTCTTCAATTCCATTTCTAACAAGCTGAACGGTTCGCATCTGCCTGTCGGCAAGCACAAGCTGATCCGCGGCGTCGAATACCTGGACCGCGTCGTCATGGTCGACCAGTCGCCGATCGGACGTACGCCGCGTTCCAACCCCGCCACGTACACCGGCGCTTTCAACTACATCCGCGAGCTGTTCTCGTCTACCGAAGAAGCGCGTCTCCGCGGCTACAAGCCCGGGCGTTTCAGCTTCAACGTCCCCGGCGGACGTTGCGAGAACTGCGAGGGCAACGGCCAGATTGCCATCGAGATGCACTTTTTGCCGACGGTCTACGTCACCTGCGACGTCTGCAAAGGCAAGCGCTTTGATCGTGAGACGCTTGACGTGAAGTACAAGGATAAGAGCATCCACGACATCCTCACCATGACCATCGAGGACGCCGACGAGTTCTTCAGGGACATCCCGTACATCCACGACAAGCTGAGCGTGCTCAACGAGGTCGGTCTCGGCTACATCGAGCTCGGTCAGTCGGCGACGACGCTTTCGGGCGGCGAGGCGCAGCGCGTCAAGCTCGCCTTCGAGCTGGCCAAACGCGGCGGCGGCAAGGCGCTTTACATCCTGGACGAGCCCACGACCGGTCTGCACTTCGAGGACATCCGCCGTTTGCTGGAAGTGCTGGAGAAACTGGTGGAACGCGGGAATTCGGTGGTCATCATCGAGCATAACCTGGACGTCATCAAGACGGCCGACTACGTCATCGACCTCGGTCCCGATGGCGGCGACCTCGGCGGTCGCGTGGTGGCGCTCGGAACTCCGGAAGAAGTTGCCAATTATTCGGATACCTGGACGGCTCGGTATCTTAAGCGGGTACTGAAATAAAAAAAGAGAGCACGCAAGATGCGTGCTCTTTTCGAATGTCCGAGCGAGGACGATTCAGTCGGTGTCTTTACGCGCCTGTACGGGCGTGAAGCTCGAGGCGACCTTTCCGCAGTACTCGAGATACTCCTCGTAGCCCATGTAGTCGTCGATCCGCACGTTTCGCCGGTTCCGGCCGGCGGTCAGGAAGAAGACCGGGTCGCTGGCGGCATCGAGCGCGTCGAGGTCGACGCCTGGCAGCGTGGGTTCCTCGTCTTCCGGAAGAAATCGCGGCAGCGGCATGTCGACCAGGGTGTCGCGTTCGTCCGTCGACTGCGCGCTTTTGACGGGCGCGTTTCCCCGAATCGCCGTGATGATGAGCTCATCGAGCTCGGCATCGTTCTTCAGGCCGAGGTCCTCGGCTTTCAGAAAGGCTTGCCGTTGAAGGCGGTAGGCGTCGCCCAGCAGCTCGGCCGGACCGAGGTTGCCGTCCATGTCGCTGGAAAAGACGCCTGCGGCCATCAGCTTGCGCGCCTGTGACACGAGGTCGCTTGCGCGCCGCTTGGCAACGTAGAGGAATCGCAGCCAGTACCCGATGGCGAGGCTGAGGAGGCCGGCGACGAGCAGACACTCGAGATTTTGAATGTTCAAGATGTTTGTCTCCTTTGTCGGTTTTTTACCGAACGACGAAGCATAGCATAAATGGGCGTTTTGTCAATGGGTGTCGGTCGCGCCCCTGGATTGAACATTTGGTCGTTTTGTGGGATGCTGGGTCATCAGTATGGCCATCCCAGACCACGTCGTCATCAAAAATAACGAGCTACCGCCAAGTCCCGGCGTCTATTTCATGAAGGATGCCGACGGTAAGCTGCTGTATATCGGTAAGGCGACTTCCTTGCGCTCGCGCGTGGGAAGCTATTTCGTGCGTCCTGCTGACGAGCGCATCGCCCAGATGGTCACTAAGATCAGGCGTATCGACTACGAACTGACGCCGACGGCAATCGAGGCCCTGATGCTCGAAGCCAAACTCATCAAAAAACATCAGCCGCCCTATAACGTGATGGAGAAGGATGACAAGAGTTTCATCCATTTGGCGTTCACTCGCGAGGCTTTTCCGCAGCCGGTATTGATTCGCGCCTACGAACTGGCGCGCATGCCAAAAAAGCAATTCTTGAAGGTGTACGGACCGTTCAAGTCGGCTCCCTCCGTGCGTGCCGCGCTCGACGCGTTGCGTAAGTCTTTTCCGTGGACTGCCTGCAAGCCGGGCCGTAAGCGCCCGTGCTTCTATCGGCATCTCGGCCTTTGTCCCGGCGTCTGTACCGGCGAGGTTACTTCGGCGCAGTACAAGAAGATCATCCGCCGATTGATGCGCTTTTTTGAAGGCGGACGGGACGTCGTTTCCGGCGAGATGAAGCGCGAAATGGCGCGCGCTGCCGCCGAGGAACGTTATGAGGATGCCGCCGATTTGCGTAATCGCCTGTTCGCGCTCGAGCACGTGCGAGACGAGTCGGTTCTCAAGAATGAGGACGGTCATCTGGACGAGTTCATCAACATCTTCGGTCGCATTGAGGGGTACGACATCTCCAACACCTCTGGCAGGGACGCCGTGGGCAGCATGGTAGTGATGGTCGACGGAGAATCTAAAAAGTCCGAATATCGCATCTTCGGCATTAAGGACGTGAACGGACCCGACGACGTAGCCATGATGACCGAAACGTTACGCCGACGGTTTGCGCGTTCGGTGAAGCCTGAAAGCGGCAAGCCGTGGCCATTGCCCGATCTGGTGCTGATTGACGGCGGCCTCGGTCAGATGAACGCGGCCAAGAAGGTGCTCGACGCGTATGGCCTGAAGATCCCGCTGGTCGGCATTGCCAAAGGTCCGGATCGCAAGCAAGATGAGCTGGTGTACGATAAGGGCGATTATGAGCTTGCGCGTCTCGTTCGCGCCTTCAAGCCGTTATTGCAGCGCTGTCGGGATGAGGCGCATCGGTTCGCGGTATCGTGGCATCGCAAGAAGCGAGCGAAATCATTTTTGGCCTGATCTATGTTTCTGGTTGGACATGCGGCAGTCGGCGTCGCTGCCGTCAGCGCGCTCGGCATTACCAATCCCGTCACCGCCTTCGGGGTCGGCTGGTTTTCGCATTACGTCGCCGACTTCTTGCCGCATGGCGATGAGCCGGTAGGGGAATGGGCAAAGAAGGGAAACGAGATTTTTCGTCTTGCTTTCATCCTTGCGTTTGACGGCGCGCTGTTCCTGGGCATCTTCGGCAGCTATATATGGACGCACGGCCCCTCGATTCCTCTCGCTGCCGCCGCGCTGGGTTCGTTCGTCCCCGACATCATGTGGGGAACTGAGAAAGTCGTGAAGCGCCAGTTGTTCGGTCCGCTTTCAAGATTTCACGCAAGCAATCATAATTTTTTTCATCCGCGCATTCCCGTCTGGGTCGGTTTGGCCTGGCAGGGATCAGTGACCGTGCTGTTGTGGACCTGGTTGATGCTGCGCTAATCCGGACGGTGCATGAATGGCCGCACGTCGTGCGGTCATTTTTTGCCTGCTCCGCCGCCATCTTGTCCTGTGGATGAAAAAGGTGTATAGTGACTTTGTAGTGGTTTTAAGTGGGGAAAAATGGGGAATAGCTCTGATAGCAAAATGAAGCTTAAATGAGCTAAAATTCCCATTTATCCGCAGCTCACATTTCCTGTCATGTTTATCGGTGAGTATAACCACACGGTCGACGAGAAGGGGAGATTGGCCATCCCGATGAAGTTTCGCAAGGAGCTTCGCGGCGGTGCCGTCGTGACGCGCGGTCTCGACAACTGTCTCTTCGTATACTCGATGGCCGAGTGGAAGAAGCTCGCCGAGAAACTTTCCGCATTGCCGTTCAGCCAGGCGAACTCGCGCGCGTTCTCGCGCCTGATGCTCGCCGGCGCGATGGACGTGGAGATCGACAAACAGGGGAGGGTGGTCCTGCCGGAATACCTGCGCCGCTACGCCGGCATCGCCAAGGATGCGGTCGTCGCCGGCCTCTACGGACGTATCGAAATCTGGGACAAGACGTCCTGGGAGTCGTACAAGGCCAAGACGGAAAAAGATTCGAATGACATCGCCGAACGAATGGGCGAGCTGGGCGTGTAATATGCACGTTCCTGTCCTCCTCAACGAGACAATCGACGGACTCAAATTGCAACCGAACGAGAATGTGGTCGACTGCACGCTCGGCGCCGGCGGACATGCCGCTGCCGCCCTTGCAAGGACCGCACCGGACGGAAAGCTGCTGGGCCTCGATGTCGACGAAGCGGCGCTTGAAGCGGCTCGAAGCACACTCGGTGCCTATGGTTCTCGCGCAATGCTTGTCCGCGAGAACTATCGGAACGTCGAGCGGGTCCTCCACACCCAGTCCTTCGGGCCGATTCATGCGGCGCTTCTCGATCTGGGATTTTCATCGCTCGAGATCGACGACCCGACGCGCGGATTCAGCTTCCGCTTCGACGGGCCGCTCGACATGCGCTTTGACCGCACCCAGGACGAGACGGCCGCCTCCATCGTCAACTCATGGAACGCAGACGATCTTTCGAGAATTCTTTGGGAGTACGGACAGGAGAAGTTCGCGCGCAAGATCGCCGACGGCATCGTCAAATCGCGACGTGAAGAGCGGATACTGACCACCAAGCAGCTGGTCGACGTCATCGCGCATTCCGTTCCCGGTTTTTATCGGCGCAGCAAGCTGCCGTTTCCTACTCGCACCTTTCAGGCCCTGCGCATCGCCACCAACGATGAGCTCGGCAACGTCCGGTCCGTCCTGCCCGTGCTGTTCGATGCCTTGGCTCCCGGCGGAAGGCTGGCCGTCATCTCGTTTCATTCGCTGGAAGATCGCATCGTCAAGCGTTTTTTTCTGGAAAAGGCGGCGGAAGGCAGGGCCTCCATCGTCAGCAAGCGGCCGATCACGGCAACGGATGAGGAAATCAAACGGAATTCACGTTCGCGCAGCGCCAAGCTGCGCATCGCCGTCAAGACGCCATGACACATGCAAGTTACAATCCGCCGTCGTACGCAGCCGCTCGTGAGGCACATGACGCATATGTGCCGGTGTGGCGCGACGTCCGCATTCTCAACGCCATGCTCGGCATCGGCGTCATGGCGCTTTTTGGCGGGTACCTGGTACTCAACAATCGCGCGACCGAGAAGGGCTTTGCCATTCGCACCATGGAGAAGCGTATCGTCGAGCTGCAGGACGAACGGCAGAAGCTCGATTTGTCCGTGGTGACGGATGAATCGATGGATTCGCTCGACGGCAAGATTCAGGGTTTGGGCTTGGTGCCGGTCACCAGCGTCGATTACGTCAACGGCAGTTCCGGTATCGTGGCCGTGCGCTAGGTTTAGGTTCAATTGGCTTATTTTAGCTAAAATTTATGGGGTCTGACCCCACGGTTTTTCGCTCAGCTGGGCGATTTTTTGTTTGCCTGACAGCATTGACAGCGAGGGGGTTTTGTGCTATATTCATATGTTCTTCGCTACACATGTCGTGTGGTGGGGACGGTTTGACAACTGAGGGTGTCCGGCCTATCCGGACTAGGGTTTTTTGACCCGATGAGGAGTTCAATCATGGATCAAGTAAGCAGCATTCGCGGTATTCGCGCCTCGAGGATTCACACGCTGGTGCCGCACGTGTCACCCGACACCGAGGCGCTGGCGATGACATGGCTGATCGTCAGCCATGCGACGGTGCGGAAGGCGCTTCATTGCGCCGAGACGCTGCACATCAAGTTCATCCCGGCCGGTCAGCTCCGGCGACGGGACTGGCAGGACGAGAGAACGGTATCTTCCGAGCAGCTCGAGTCGCGGGGTTACCTGTTCCTCGACTGCGGCGGCGGACGATTCGACCAGCATGTCCTCCCGGACGCCGTGTCCGAGAACAAGACGGCCAGCCTCCATCTTCTCCTCGACGAGCTCAATGCTCGTGCCGAGGATCTGCACGACGCTGACCGCAAGGAGCTGCAGCAGCTCCTCAAGATCATGGAAGGCGTCTTCCTGGTCATCTGTCGCAACGACCTGACCGGCGAAGATATCGCCCCCAGGTCGCTCGACGCCAAGCCCGAGGGTACCGCGCAGCCGCAGGGCAGCGAAGGCCTCGTGCAGGACATGCTTCAGGAGCTGACCGCCGTAACGCCCGTCGAGGGTGAGACGAGCGTTCAGCGGACGGAGGTGGCAGATCCGACGCCGTACACGACGCGCCACTTGAGGAACATGATCCTCGGGTGGAACAGCCTGTATCCGGAAAATCCCGAAAAGGTGTTCGCGCTCGCCTCGGTCGCCTTTGGGGCGATCGAGCAGAACGTGCGGATGCTCTACGAGGATCCGGAAGACGTGCAGGACTTCGACATGCGGAAGCTGTTCCGCGTCGAGGAGATCCTGCTGGGCACGGAAGCGCATTTCGCGGCAACGTTGCCGGGCGCTTCCGAAGGCCGTATCGCGCATGAGGCGCGAACGTTCGCCGCTCAGGCGGAGAAGTCGCTCCGTGAGATGGAGCGACAGTGGCACATGGCGGTGGGCGACTACTGGTCGAAAACGACCGGCGGACGCACCATCGAGATGCTGCCGCAGGTGGAGGGCAAGAAGCGACGCGAGGTCGCAGTCCTCTTCGGCCGATCCGAGTCGCAGCGTTTCGGCGCAGTGGCACGGCGCGGCAACAGCGAGTCGTACGACTGGAAGAGCCGCAAGGCGACGGGTCCGCGTCCGGAGCCGAAGCAGCCTCGCCGGCCCAAGGCCGACGTGGTCATCCAGATGTACGGTCGAGGCCTGTTCGTCATCTCGAGCGTCAACGGCATCCGGCTGGACCGGGTGGCGATGGTGCTTCGCGAGGCGGACTTGCGTAGGCAGGGCGTGGAGATCACGCAGACGGTGAAAGCGCAGCTGTCCAGTCCGGGCAACTTCGTCTACAAGAACCGCGCGGGCGACTTCGTCCACGCGATCTACTTCACCAACTACCGCGGCGCGGTCGGCAACTACTTCCGCGCCAACCCGTACTCGCCGGCCTCGGTCCTGCATGAGGCGGCGATCCGCGACCTCGTCGTCGCCACGCTGACGTCCCACTACGGCGTGGACGCCAGCGACATCGTTCGCGACTACATGGGGTGAAACGTTCTTTACTTAGCTTCTCAGGCGATCGTCTCTGACGATGCGTCGCAAGGTGCACGGGCTTTATGGCCGTGCACCTTTTCTTTTTGCGTTATCGGCGTGAGAGCCTTTTCCGAAGGTCGTCGCCGTGTTACCGTTCCGTACAGTAGCGATTTTCCATGTCTTCACTTTTGCTTAACGCGCTTATCTCGTTTGCCGCCGCCGCCTGCGCTACTCCGCTGGTGCGTGCTTTGGCGTGGCGTTCCGGAGTGATTGACGCTCCGGACGGGCAACGCAAGGCGCATGGGCGTCCAGTGGCCCTGTTGGGCGGCGTGGCGCTGTTCGCGGCCATTGTCCTGGCGGTGCTGGCGGCAATGAGTTTTGGATGGCTGCCGGGCGTGCACGTCAAGGGAAAGTTCCTGATTGGCATCGTCACCGCGTCTTTTCTGCTGATATTCGGCGGAGCCTGGGACGATGCCCGCAATCTTCGTCCGTATCAGCAGGTCATGTGGCCGGTGTCGGCAGCGTTGGTCATCGTGGCCAGCGGCATCGGCATCACCTTCGTCACCAATCCTTTTGGCGGGCAGATTTTCCTGAACCATTGGTCCGTCACCGTGGTGTGGATTGCCGGCATTCCCTACAAGATTCAGCCGTTTGCCGACGCCTTCACCGTCATCTGGCTGTTGGGCATGACCTATACCACCAAATTCCTCGATGGGCTCGACGGCTTGGTCAGCGGCGTGACGGTCATCGGCGCGCTGGTGGTGGCGGCGGTCAGCATGATGCAGGAAGTCTCGCAGCCGGATACGGCAGTGTTGGCGGTCATCGTCGCGGCTGCGTTCGCCGGGTTCCTGCTTTTTAACGGCAGTCCCGCGTCGATTTTCTTGGGAGAGGGCGGCTCCACCATGGCCGGCTTTCTGCTCGGCACGCTGGCGATAATCTCCGGCGGAAAAATCGCCACTACGCTGCTCGTGCTCGGCCTGCCTATTTTCGACGCGGCCTTCGTCATCGTCCGCCGACTGCTGCAAAAAAAATCACCGACCTCCGGCGACCGTTCGCACCTGCACTTTCGCCTGCTCGACTTCGGCTGGTCGCAACGGCAAGTGGTGTTGCTCTACTATTTCGTGGCTGCGCTGTTCGGTACCGCGACGCTGATCTTGCAGGGCTGGGAAAAGGTCGTGGCCATCGGCATGGTGGCGAGCCTCCTGGTCGCGTTGACGGCCGTCGTCATGCTCGCGTATCGTAAGAAGGACTGATCCTATGACAGTAAAGGCACCCGAAGGAAAAAAACCGTCGCGATTCGACTCGGCCAAGCCGATGATGGCGGGCATCGCCGTCGGCGTGGTCATTGTCGCTGCCATGATCTTGTCGGTGGTGCAGTCGCGTTTCAGGAGCGGCTACGTGGTCATCGGCGACGGTCTTCGCGTCAACGTCTCGGTGGCGGCGACTGATGCCACCCGTGAACGCGGACTCTCCGGCCGGTTCGGATTGGCCTCCGACGAAGGCATGTACTTCCTGTTCCAGAAGCCCGATCAATATGCCTTCTGGATGAAGGAGATGCGCTTTCCCATCGATATTATCTGGATCAATGCCGGGGCAATCGTTGACATCACTACGGATGTGCCGATTCCGGGCTCGGACGGCGTGCTGCCCACCTTTGCGCCACGGATACCGGCGAATCGCGCCCTTGAGGTCAGGGCGGGTTTTGCCAAGGCTCACGGGCTGCGGATCGGCCTGCCGATAAGCGAGCATTTGGGGCAATCGTTTTGATGTGAATCGGAATCGAGCCGAGATATTGACAGTCGCAGGCCCTTCCGTTAGACTATCGGTACTTCGCTGAAAAGCGTGATTATTTCGTGTTTCGTACCTATGGCGCATCTTGCAGTCATCCAAACAGGAGGAAAACAGTACTTGGTCAAGGAAGGTGACACTTTGCGTGTCGAAAAGCTTGAAGCTGCGGAAGGTGACGTTCTCACCCTCGAAGCCCTGCTCGTCATGGACGAGGACGGCAAGAGCGTGAAGGTCGGCACTCCGTTCGTGAAGGGCGCTACCGTTTCTGCCAAGGTCACCGCCTTCGGCAGGCACGACAAGGTGACCATCATCAAGTTTCACGCCAAGACGCGCTACAAGCGCAAGGCCGGACACCGTCAGCCGTTCACGGCAATCAACATCCAGGGCATCAAGGCGTAAGCCAGAAAAATCCGTTCCGAAAGGGGCGGATTTTTCGTACAAGAAAAAACCCGTCAAGAATGACGGGTCAGGGCGGGCCGCAGATTTTGTCCGCGGTCTCGGGGTCGAGGCACTCGCGGATTTCTTTGCGGCGCAGGACGCGGTGCCGGATGTCGGCCATCGTCAGCGCGAAGGCCGCAGGTGGAAGGTTGTCGCACTTTTCGGATTCCAGGCAGATGCCGACGAGTTCTGCGGAATCGTTGCAGACCGGTCCGCCGCTGGCCGCGAGATTCGCGTCCATGCCAACGTAGAACTCCTTCATTCGCCGGCGATACGGCACGATCCGGATGACGTAGCCGGCACCGAGCGGAATGCGGTCGCGGCCCACGCGGTACAGCGGCCAGCCCACCTTCACCGCGTCGCTGTTGCCCAGCACGACGGCCTTGAGGCCCTCGGGCGGTTGGCGCAGCTTGAGCACGGCGATATCCGTGCGGTTGTCGCGGTAGATGACATCGGCCTTGTATTTGCCGTAGGCGCGCATGCGCCAGCGCTTCTTCTCCAGACGCAGGCGGCGCACGATGACCACGCGCGAGCGCTTGACGACGTGCGCGGCGGTGATGATCAGTCCGCATTCGGTGATCACCGCTCCGGATCCAACGTTGGCGCCGCCGTCGGCACCATGATTTTGGACCTCGACGGTGACATTGACGAGCCGATCGAAGAACGGTCGAAGCTTTTCGTGTAGCAGCGGTTCAAGCACGATAGCTCTCCTTCGGTTCGGGTTAAAGGAACGGTGACGCCTAGGGCATCTTTAGATTCATTTCGTCATGACCTGCGGAAAAAAGCAACCCCCGGCATGGGCGGGGGCTTAAAACGGGGTCGGTTCGGTGACGCGCTCCGGGGATAACACGCGTCGTCCCTTGATGGCGTCGGTGAGGGTGACTTCGTCGGCATAGCCGAGTTCGCTGCCGATGGGCAGGCCGCGCGCCAGCCTGGTGAGCTGCACCTCGAATGGCGCCAGCAGCCGCGAAACGTACAGGGTGGTCGATTCGCCTTCGATGGTCGGGTCAAAAGCCAGGATGACTTCGCGAGGTTTGGTGAGGCGGACCCGCTCCACCAGTTCGCGAACAGTCAGCTCTCGGGGAGTGATGCCGTCCGCCGGCGACAACGTGCCGCCCAAAATGTGATACAGTCCGCGATGCTCGCCGGTGTGCTCCAAGGCCAACAGGTCCTGCTCATTGGCCACGACGCAAATCACCTCACGATCACGCTTTACGTCGCCGCAAATGATACAGGGGTCAGCCTCGGTGTAGTTGCGGCAAGTGGAGCAGGTGGTCAGCGTCTGGTCGGGGGCGGTGATGGCTTGCGCCAGCCGTTCGCGCTCCAGGCGAGAACGCTTCAACAAAGAAAAAGCATAGCGTTCAGCCGTCTTGGGGCCGACGCCGGGCAGCGTTCCCAGCTGCACGATGAGGTCTTCGATTGTCTTTGGAAATTTTGGCATGCGTGCGTGTCTGATTCTGGGTGCGCTGTACGGCTCGTTCTCGGTGGCGCGCGGTAGCGAGACGTCATCGCCACAAACGCGCCCGGATGGACCGCGTCGCCATTTACGGGCTCGCGAGCCCAGAGCTTGGTTAGCTCACGCCCGGCAGCGCCCCCATGTCTTTCATCTTTTCCATCATCTTGCGCTGGGCCTTCTTCACGGCATCGTTCACGGCCTCGCGCACGCCATCCTGAATCTTTGCCTTGTCGCCAAGGATGTCGTCGGCAATGGAGACCGAGGTGACGTTCTGGTTGCCGTCCATTTCGATTTTGACCTTGTTCCATCCGCCGAGGCCCTCGACCTTCTCGGTGGCGAGCGTAGACTGGATTTCTTTGGCTTTGCTGCGGAGATCCTTGAATTGCTTGAGTTTTTCGAACATAAGTGTGAGGAAGTCGGGAATTTAGAATTGCGGCCCATGCGATGCCGTGGCCGGTGCCGCAGTGGACAGCGCGGGGGCGCCTTGCGGCATGCTGCGGCGGTCGAGGTTACGGAAACTCGCTCGGGCTTCATCAAAGAACAATTTTACTTCGCCGACCGGCCCGTTGCGGTGTTTTGCGATGTGGACTTCGGCTACGTAGCGCTCGTCCAGCGGGATCTCGTCGATACGGTAGTTTTTGTCGGCGGCTTTTCGGTAGATGAACATGACGATGTCCGCGTCTTGCTCGATGGAACCCGATTCGCGCAGGTGAGAGAGTTTGGGGATGGCCGGCTTGGACGCTTCAGTGGTACGGGACAGCTGTGACAGTGCGAGTACCGGAATGTTGAGTTCGCGCGCCAGACCTTTGAGCGCACGGGTGATTTCGGCGACTTCTTGCACGCGGTTGTCGGACTGCTTGTTGCCGCTGCGCGATTCCATGAGCTGCAAGTAGTCGATGACCAGCATGCCCAGGCCGCGGTCCTTTTGCAGGCGGCGTGCCTTGGTTCGGATCTCCGTGATGGTCAGAGCGGCGGTGTCGTCGATGTAGATGGGCGCTTCGGAAAGGTTGCCGAACGCTTGGGCGATGCGGGCAAAGTCGCTGTTCTGATCTCCGTTATCGACGAGTTTTCCCGTACGCATCTTCCAAAGGTCCACGCCGGCTTCGGCGCAGATCATGCGGTCGACCAGCTGTTCTTTGGACATTTCCAACGAGAAAATGCCAACCGGTATCTTGTACTTCACGGCCGACTGGCGCGCGATGTCCATGGCGAATGACGTTTTGCCGACTGACGGACGTGCCGCGAGAATGATCAGGTCGGAGCGTTGCAGCCCTCCGAGGAGGCTGTCGAGTTCGGTGAAACCCGTGGGAATGCCGCGCAGTTTGCCTCGTTCGCGATGCAGCTCGTCGATGCGTTCGAATGCGGTGTCGAGCGCGTCCTTGATGGGAGTGAAGTTGGTCTTGAGGTAGTTTTGCGAGATGCCGAAAAGTTTTTGTTCGGCTCGGTTGAGCGTCTCGTTGATGTCCTCGTCTTCGTCGAAGGCGTAGCCGGTGATTTCAGTCGATGCTGTCAGCAGGCGGCGGAGCGTGGCCTTTTTTTGGACGATCTCGGCGTAATGCGTCACGTGCGCGGCAGTCGGCACGACGGTGGTCAGTTCGATGAGATAGGCACGGCCGCCGACGGATTCCAGCTTGCCTTTCTCGTTGAGCCTGTTGCCTAACGTGAGCATGTCGACCGGTTCTTTCTTTTCGCTGAGATCGAGGATGGCTTGGTAGATTTCGGTGTGCGCCTGACGATAGAAGTCCTCGGGGCGGAGCATGTCTTCCACGCGAAGCAGGGCGTCTTTTTCGATAAGCAGCGCGCCCAAAAACGACTGTTCAGCCTCGATGTTCTGTGGGGGGATGCGTGCGACAGATGACATAACAGAGTCACTGTACTGGAGGTGTTGGCTTGTTTCAATGCGGTATATGGGACGATAAGTGGAGAAACTGTGTATTGAAATCCGTGAGATTTCTCATGTCCTTAATATCGTCCATGCCGTAATAAAAAAGCCCCCTTTTTAAGGAGGCTGGCGTTAGCCCAAATAGGGGACAACGGCTCGGACAATGCTCGGGTCGCCGATGGTGCCGAAATGATGAAATTTGAGCACGATGCCTTCCGCGCCCGGAAAGAGCGCCGTCCATACGGGGCAGATGTAGTCGTTGGAGCCCGCAATCGCCAAATATCGCGGGCCCGTAGGCAGCGGCTCCGACGCGAGCTTGCACACGAAGGGGCTGGCAGGCAGCATCTGCAGGCCGAGGCGCGTGAATATGCCGGTGGGCAGTCCTGCCCAGGCCATGTCAGAACCCAGCATGGGTCCGCCGACGGCCACGAAGGTGGCGACGCGATGGGCGATGCCGAGTCGTTTGATCGCCGCCAGTCCGGCAACTGCGCCGAGACTGATTCCCATCAGGTTGATCTTCTCCGATTTGTGCCGATCGCACTGCGCGTTGACCGCATCAGCCACGTGCTGGGCGTATGCGTTGACGTCGCGGTTGTCGATCAGTCGAAAGGGGATGACGTGGCTCGAAAATCCGTGCAGCCAGTATTCCAGTTGCACCAGATGGAGCGGCAAGGCGAACGGTGAAAAACCGTTAGCCATCAGAATTGGCAGGCCTACGCCAGTTCCGGTATTGAAGAGGCCCATTTTGCACCTCCGTGCTTGGGTAAAAGAACGTTGCTGTCAGCATATGCCCAGGCAGAGCGGGTGGTCAATGGGAACGACGTGCTATACTGCGACAATGAATGCAGACCGAAAGGCTTACCGCTCGGCGGTCCTCACGCTCATCGGGTCGATAGTCGGCGTGGGCATTTTTGGCGTACCCTACGCTTTTTCCAAAGCCGGTTCGTTGCCGTCGATTTTTTATCTGGTAGTACTTGCCGGCGTACAGCTGTTGCAGCACCTGTATTATGCCGAAGCCGCCATCGCCTGTCCCGAGCCGTTGCGGTTGGTGGGACTGGTAGAACGCTATCTCGGACGCCATTTCAAAAAGGTGGCGGCAACGGCCATCATCCTCGGGTTTTGGGGCGCGTTGCTCGCTTACATGATCGTCGGCGGCACGTTCTTGCATAGCCTGCTTTCGCCGTACTTGGGCGGCATTCCTCTCATGTATCAAATGATCTGGGCGGTGCTGGGCGCGAGCGTGGTGTATTTCGGCTTGGCCTTCGTCACGCGCATCAACGTCGTCGTGACCGCCGGCATGCTCATGACCATGTTCGCCATCCTGTTGATGGGCGCGCCGCACGTTCGCCTGAGCAACTACCTTCCGCTTGTCTCCGGCCATGACCTGCTGTTGCCGTACGGCATTCTCCTGTTCTCGCTTTCCGGTTTGCCGGCCATTTTGGAAATGGAAGACATCCTTAAGGGCAGGCATGAACATTATCGAAAGGCCGTTATCGTGGGGACGCTCAGTGCTGCCACGCTCATTGCGGCGTTCAGCTTTACGGTGTTAGGAGTCACCGGCAGCGCCACGACGACCGAGGCCGTGAGGGGCCTGCAGTCCGTGCTCGGTCCTGCCATAGCCGTGGCGGGAGCGATTGCCGGATTATTGGCCGTGACGGCGGCGTTTTTCGCCAGCGCCATCAATTTGCAAAGCACCTTTCGATACGACTACAAGCTCTCAAGATTTTGGTCGTGGTCGTTGACCGTCTTGCCGCCTTTCACGCTGTTGCTGTTGGGGATGAAGGACTTCGTGACGGTCATCAGCTTCACGGGGGCGGTTTTTAGCGGCACGAGCGCCATCATGGTGGCTTTGCTGTACGTTGCCGTCACCAAAAAGCACAAGGTGACTGAAAAGCCATTAGGCGTGCCCGTTTGGGTCGCTTACGTTTCCATCGTCTTGCTCGCGATCGGTGCGCTGCTTACCCTCGCGCGATTGGTCGGCAAACTCATCTAGACAGGTCGGCTGACGGCCATCACCACGATGTCCGCCTGGCGCGTTCGCTGCGAGGCCTCGTCGGGACGCGCGTAACTCGCTTCGATGCCGGCGGAGCCGAGTACGACGGAAAGCGGTTCAAAAAATATCTTGCTGTTGGCGACCACGACGGCGCGTTTTCCGCGCAGCGATTCGCCCGTCGATTTGATGAGCGCCAGAATTCCCGCGGCCAGTCCCGGCACCAGGCGCGGCGAACCGTTCGCGAGCGCGTGCACGTTGTTCGGATGGAAGCCGTCGGCGTCTTTTTCTGGATCGATGGTCTGAATGATGACGCGCTCGTCGAGGTGGTTCGGCAGGGGGAGTTGCACCAAGATGCCGTCCACATCCTGGCGGCGGTTGAGGTTCTCGACGGCCCGCACGACCAAGTTGATTTTCGCGTCGGCGGCGAATGACAGGCGCTCAAAATGCACGCCGGATTCTCGGCAGGCTTTTTCCTTGAGCCGCACGTATTGTTGAGAGGCCGGATCGTCGCCGACGATCACCGCTGCGAGCGTCGGCGAGTAGCCGAGATCGGCGCAGTCGCGCTTGGCGCGTGCGATGATGCCGGCGGCAAGGGATTTTCCGTCGATCAGCTTTGCGGACATCTGGGGGGGTGATTAGCGTAGGCTGGAGTATATCGGCCTGCGTGCGGCAAGTTCACGGACCGCCGCCGCCACGTCGGCCTTCATGGCGGCATGACCTGGCGAGGTCAGCACTCGGCCGATCATCGCGGCTATCAGCACCATGTCGCCCTCGTCGCAGCCGCGGGTGGTCAGTGCGGGAGTGCCTAGGCGGAGACCGGACGGGTCGGTGGGTTTGCGGGCGTCGAAGGGGATCAGGTTCTTGTTGGCGGCGATACCTACTTCGTCCAGCGCTTCTTCGGCCGCCTTGCCGCCTATGCCCAGCGGTGAAAGGTCGACCAGGACGAGGTGGTTGTCGGTGCCGCCGGTGACGATGCGCAAGCCTTGGCTGGTCAGGCCCTCGGCCAATGCGCGGGCGTTGTCGATGGTGCGGCGCTGGTAATCCACGAAAGTGGGGTCGAGCGCTTCCTTGAAGGCTACGGCTTTGGCGGCGATGACGTGATCCAGCGGTCCGCCCTGCATGCCGGGGAACACGGCGCTGTCGATGCGCTGGGCCAAGGTCTTCTTGTCGTTGGGGCGGAGTCGGTCGGCGGACGTGCAGAGGATGAGTCCGCCGCGCGGACCGCGCAAAGTCTTGTGCGTCGTCGCGGTGACCACGTCCGCGTGCGGGATCGGATCAGGATGCAGGCGCGCGGCCACGAGACCGGCGAAGTGCGCCATGTCGACCATCAGGTAGGCTCCTACTTCGTCGGCAATCTTGCGGAAGGCGGCGAAGTCGAGCTGGCGCGAGTAGGCGGTGTAGCCCGCCACGATGATTTTGGGCCTTTCCTTGAGTGCCAAAATGCGAACTTCCCGCATGTCGATCCGTTCGTCGTCCTTGCGTACGCCGTAGTGGACCATGCGATACTGCCGTCCGGAAAAGTTCACGGCGCTGCCGTGAGTGAGGTGTCCGCCATGGGCGAGGTCGAGTGCCAGGATGGTGTCGCCGTGGTCGGCGAGCGCGAAATAGGCCGCGGCGTTTGCCGCGGAGCCGGAGTGCGGCTGGACGTTGGCATGTTCGGCGCCGAACAGCCTTCGTGCGCGCACGATGGCCGCGTTCTCGATGACGTCGATGAACGCATTGCCGCCGTAATAGCGCTTGCCGGGATAGCCTTCGGAATACTTGTTGGTGAGCGGCGTGCCCAGCGCTTCAAGCACCGAAAGCGAGACGATGTTTTCGGAGGCGATCATCTCCAAGCCGTTCTTTTGGCGGGTGATCTCTCCCCGGATGGCATCGGCGATTTCGGGGTCTTCGACGGAAAGGTGTTCGAACATGGTCGTGGAAGTGAATGTCCGTTCAGTGTAGCGCTTCACGGGCGTAAAAAAAAGGCCGCAGCGTGATGCTGCGGTCAGTCAGTTTACGAATCCGATGATCTTGAGGATCATGTCCTTGTCGTTGTCGATGAACGTCTGAAGTTTGAGGCCCTCAGGGTTCAAAAGCCCGCACGCCGTCCGGTCGTCAAGGTAGGCGATATGCACCGGCATGTTGGTTACCAGCACGTAGGTCGAAATGGGCCGTCGCCGGTCCTCCAGCTTTCGCACGCTGACCGTCAGCACGAGCGAGTCCTCGGCGTTACGGTCCAGCCGCACGTGGACGGTCTTGCCGGTCGCGTTGATGGCGAAGAATCGCATGAGAGTCTCCTTTCTCCGCGGTCGTTTTAATGAACGGTTTGGGTGTCGGCCGGCTTTAGCCCGCGCAGAGTCAGCGTGAAACATTCGCCTTGTTCTTGATCGCGTCCTTCGCGCATGGTCGCATCGATCGTGAATCCGATGAATCCCTGAATCTTGGCGGCGAACCGGGTCCGGTCATCGAAGTTCCGCAGGGCCAGGGCCTTTCCGGGTTGCAGACATTCCTGAAAGAGGATTTCGCCGAGGAGCGAAAAATGCTTCTCGGAAGAAATCACGATCTCGACCGAGAGCGGCATCTGCCGCAAGACCAGCACGTGCACGAACACGTCCAGCGCGTTTTCGATGGTGACGTGCATCATCAGTTCCCCTCGGTCGTGATGGTGATGACGATGGCTTCGAGCCTCTTGTCGGGATGCGCCTCGGAGAAGAGCCTTTCTCCCGCGCGGTTCTGCACGTCGTAGTTCAGGCGTTGCGCGACCGAGAGACATTCCCGAATCGCTTCGTTGATCTGATACGATGCCGTTGCGCCTTGCGGGATTGATTTGCATCGTCCCAAGGGCAGCTGTCGGAACAGGATGATCAGGAACGTGCCGTCCTCGACGAAGGCCTGCACGTGCAGCACGCTCGTCGTGCTGTTGTACAGGAGGATTTTTTTCGCTTTCAAGACTCGTCTCCTTGCGCGGGGCCATCAATGGTCAATGAGCGTCTGAATTCAGCCTAGACGACCGTTGTGCTCGGCGCAAGCGCCGGCTGTCGGGGAGCTCGACAAAATCGTGATTTTGTGGTATCGTGCTGACGATGCATATCGTATGAAAACTCCCTCCACGTTGACCAAAATCGACAAGATGCTCATGGTGCTGTGCGGCCTTGGCCTGGCGTTCATGGGCTATTTGGCGTATCTGCACTTCAAGGTTACCGACGGTTCGATCTGCAATTTCGGGGCCGGCGTGTCGTGCGAGATCGTCAATAAGAGCATCTATTCCGAAATACTGGGAGTGCCGTTGTCCTTCCTCGGCCTGGCCTATTTCATCACGATTTTCGCGCTGGCCTACAAGAAGTTCCTGCCGCAGTCGTATCGCGTCATTCAGGCGTTCACCGTTTTTTCACTGGTCTTCGGCGTCAACCTTTCGCTTATCGAGGTCCGCGATTTGGGCACCATCTGCCCGTTTTGCGAAGCTTCGAAGGCGCTGATGCTGATCATCCTCGTCTTGGCCTGGAGGGCCGACAAGCATGCCGAGCGCAAGATGCCGATCCCTTGGATAGCCACGGCCGTCATCGTCGGCCTGTTGTTCGTCGGTGCGACGCGCTATTTGCAGGCGACGTGACGATAATGACCGCAGTCGATGTGGTATAGTGCCTTACGTGAAGTAGTGGCATTTTTTTTATCGCAGAATGACGCATGCACAGCATATTTTTTCTGGCCATTGCCGCCGGGTTCCTCACTATCCTTGCGCCCTGCATCTTGCCGTTGTTGCCGTTCCTGCTGGGAACCAGCGGCGGCAAGTCGAAGCTTCGTCCGCTGATGATCATCGTCGGGTTCGTGGGCAGCTTCAGTCTGGTCGGTGCGGCGCTGGCGACTTTCGGCACGTTCTTAGGCGTGAGCAATTCGGCGTTGCGCGCGGTTGCGGTGGTACTGCTGCTGGTCTTCGGACTCGCGTTGCTTTTTGAGAAGACCTACGAGAAAGCGATGGTGAAACTGCAGCCGGTTTTGGCACGATGGAGCGGCAGGTTGTCCGGTGACGCGGCAAAGCGCACTGACGCCATGTCCGGAGTGCTTGTCGGTGCCTCTCTTGGCCTCATTTGGACGCCTTGCGCCGGCCCCATCCTCGGATCCATTCTCACGCTCGCCAGCCGTAATCCTGATTACGTGACCACGTTGTTGCTGTTATTCGCTTACGCGCTCGGCGCCGGCCTGCCGATGCTCGGTATCGCTTACGGCGGCAATGCGCTGCAGCGCAAGCTGAGGGCCTTCGGAAAATGGCAGTCGATCCTCAATAAGGTCTTTGGCGTCCTGGTGGTCGCCATGGCAATCCTGATTCTTACCGGCTACGACATCGCTTTCCAGACGTGGCTGATCCGATTCTACCCATCGTCATTCACTGGCAACCTATGAGCACCTCAGCGCAAAAAATAAAGACCGCAGTCCTCATCGGCGTCGTGGCGTTTGCCGCATTGGCGGCGCTGGCCTTCGTGGTCGATTCGCGTTTGCGCGCGACCGATGCCAATCTCGGCAACCTGTCTCGGGTTGGGGCATTCGACACGTCGTCCGGCATTTCCAAGTTGACTGCGGGGAGCAAGGAGGCGCTGCCTGTGCTGGCTGATGCCATGCCGCCTTTTGCTGGCATTAATGCCTGGCTCAATTCCGACGCGCTTACTCCCGAATCGCTCAAGGGCAAGGTGGTACTGATCGATTTTTGGACCTATTCCTGCATCAACTGCATCCGCACGCTGCCGTACGTGACTTCGTGGTACGAGAAGTACAAGGATAAGGGGTTCGTGGTAGTGGGCGTGCATACGCCGGAGTTCGCCTTCGAGAAGGTCTTGGGCAACGTCCGTGACGCGCTTAAGCGCAATGGCATCGATTATCCGGTCGCGCTCGACAACGACTACGGCACTTGGAACAACTATGGCAATCAATATTGGCCCGCGCACTACCTCTTCGACGCGAGTGGAAAATTGCGCGAGACTCACTTCGGCGAAGGGGCCTACGACGAGACCGAGCATGACATTCAGCTGCTGCTGGCGGAAGCCGGTAAACATGCCGACGTGCCGGTGACGCAGGTTCCCACGGCCATCGACTTTCAGAAAATCGGTTCGCCGGAGACCTACGTGGGCTACAAGCGTCAGGAATATTTCGGAAGTCCCGAGCGCGTGGTCAGGGATGCGGATGGCCGCTATTCCGTGCCCGATCCGCTCCGCCCCAACATGTTTGCGCTCGACGGCACTTGGAACATCCAGTCCGAGAAAGGCGTGCTGTCGCGGGCCGGGGGAGCCGTCGTCTACGACTTCAACGCCTCTAACGCGAACTTGGTGATGGGCGGAGGAGGTAAGACCGTCAGGGCCGAAGTCACGCTCGACGGTAAGCCGGTGCCTTCCGGCATGCGCGGCGGCGACGTCATCGAGGACGGCGGCAAAACCTACGTGGACGTTTCCGGCCAACGGCTGTACAGCCTGATCGATACCAGGGGGCAATATGGTACGCACATCCTGCGGCTGCAGTTCAGCGATGCGGGCGTGGAATGTTATGCCTTCACTTTCGGCTAGCGGCGAATAAAAAAGCGGACCTCTCGGGGTCCGTTTTTAAGGCGTGGCATTCTCGCCGATGCAGTCGAGTCGTTCGGTGAACGGCGCATGGATGAACATCGCGGCGATGGCCGCCAGCGCTGCCATGGTGCGGGCGCGATACGGTTCGGGCAGCGCGTTGAGCGGTCCGCGGAACCCGTGCAACGAGGCATCTCCCTTGTCGGCAATGACGATGAGGTGGATTTTCCCGCGCGTCTGCATGGCTTCGCTTACGAAACGCGCCCAGGCATGGCGTTTGTCAAAATCCGGATCGAGCGCCGCGGAGGGCTTGGACAGCAGGATGACCGCGACCTCGAGGTAGTCGAGCGTCATCAGCACGTTACGTTCGGTTCCGTTTGAGTAAAAGAGCATGGGACCTTCCTTTGGACTCTTCGTAGCATCATTCGCGTAAAAAGAAAACCCCCCAAGGCGGAGGGCGTCGTAATCAGGAACTCGCGCTTGGCGCTTTTGTCGGTCGAGTTATTGCGCTCGTTTGCAGCTCACTTGCGGTGGCAGGCTCTTGTCGGTTACGCATTGGCCTTCGCCGCAGCCTGCGGCGAAGCACTCCCTGCCGTTCTTGACGCAGATGGCGCCATTCCTTCCCGGCAGCTGCATGCAGGAGGCGTCGCCCGGGCAGGCGTTCAGGCCCGCGCCGCTGCCGCAGTACTGGTAGGGTGCGCGCTGCGCGGCATTGCCTGTTTGGCAGATGTGACCGGCGGCATGCGCGTACCAGTTCATGGGATCACTGGGATAGGCCCCTACGGGAATCGGTTTGCTGACTACGGGTCCGGCGTTGTTCGAATTTTGTGAAGGGAACGCGAACGTGGCGCAGAGCTCGTAGGTGCGGTCATCGACCGTGCGATATTCCAGAGGCTGTTGCGTTTCCGGGTCCACTGTCGAGTACGCGGCGTAACCGGTGTTCGGAGAGTTTTTGAGCTCGTCGAGCGCGGAAGGTAGCGCAAAGTTATCGGCGTAGTACTGGTCGAGAGCGGATGACACCTGGGTGAGCGCGTCGGCACGGCGCTGATCGAGCGTCTTTGCGCGCGAGGCGGATGGCGATCCGGCGACAGAGATGCCGTAGGCGACGGTGGCGACGACCATCGTCGTGATGAGCGTCGCGAAAATTTTGAGCCCTGCAGTCTTGGAAACGTTCATAGGCGCGCGATTAGGCTTCCTTTTCTTCCTGGCGCAGGTCCCATAGGTAGTAGCCGAAGATCAGGCCGGCAATCAGCAGCACCGTGAGCACCTTGAACGCGAAGCGCAGCGTCAGTTCGCCGCCGAGCAGGTTGAACAGCAGCGTGATCAGGTCGCCGATGATGACCCCTGCGGCCACGAACAGCGTGATGTAGGTGAGCCACTTGCGGATCTTGGATGCGCGCTTTTCGTTGTCCTTGCGGACGGCTTTCATCATGATGGACGAAAGCCACAGGTATAGCGGGAAGGCCACGATCAGCGATGCTACCGACATGCGGATGGCAACGAGGTCGTCTCCGAGGTATTGCGTGGCGTCCGGCAGCCAGCGGTTGATGAAATCAAACAGCAGCGCGCCGAAGTTGAAGGCGCTGATGTACAGGCAGACGAACAGCAGCAGGTAGATGAACGCCTCGCGCGCCGAAAGATACGGCTTGCGTTTGGGTACCGGAATGGCGAACGGCATTTCGGCATACATGTCGAGCGCCGAGGCGATCTCGTCGTCTTGCCAGCCGGCCTTGCCGAGCGCCGCCTTGATGTCGGTCCGCGAAATGTCGCGTGCGAGCGCTTCTTTCACGAATGAGTGGATTTCGGGCTGCATAATCGGTTGAGGCGAGTGAGTATGCGTCCAGTATAGAGGATGCGGGCAAATAGGGGAAAGGCGATGCAGTTGCGCGTTTGCCGAGTAACGGCGACAATAGGGAGGGTTCTTTGATTAGTGAGGTGCTCCATGACAGTGTCTCGTGCCGATTTGATCAGGTTGGTCACGCCGGATTCCGGAAACAGGCTCGTGCATCGCTTCATGCGCGACGTCGAACCGCTTTGCCGCATCGCCGAAGATGGCGTGTTGCGACTCTCCGAGTCTTCGAGACTCAATGAGGCCAGCGTCGCCAAGGCCATCGCCAGCGCCAGTCGCGAGGAAGTTTCCGGCATCATCGCCGTCTCTGCCAAGACCGACAAGCTCGGCGACGGCATTCATCACGAAGATGCGTACGAGTCGTTTCTGGCATTGTCCCTGCGTTGTCGGCGTCGCGACGACTTCGTGGCCGCGCACGGCGAGGAAGCGCTGACGAGCCTGTATGACCGGCTGTGGTCATGCCTCTGTCAGGATCTCGTGGCCGCGACGCGACGTTCTCACGGGGACTTTCTCGATTCGGTCCATTACACGCTCGCGCACGATGTCGCCTACGGCGCATCCCTGGCGGTCGCCTACGGCGCCGCCTATGTCTCTCAGGGCGACGAGGAAAAGTACGCCGAGATGCGCGGTCTCATCAGGCTGTTGCCGTGGGTGCTGCCCATCGGCGCGCCGCTCGGATCAGGCGGCACCTGGCTGGTGCTGGTCGAGTAAAAAGCTTGCCCTCGGTTTTTTCCGGGGGTTTTTGTTTCACGGGAAACGTCATCCGATATTTTTGCTGCTGCACGGCCGTAATGACAAAAACATCCGCTTTAGGCGGATGTTTCAGATATGGTCGGGGCGAGAGGGATTGAACCTCCGGCCTCTCGGTCCCGAACCGAGCGCACTACCACTGTGCTACGCCCCGACAGTGCCATTAGGATAGGGCAATCTTCGGGATATGGCAAGGGTTGAAGGCTGTGCAAAAGAAAAACGCCCCGGAGGGCGTGTGGGAAAGGTTACGGCATGCTGCCGTCGGGCATGGTTTCGAGCGGCACTCTTTTGCCGGCGACGACGCTGTTGATGCGGTTTTTGTCCGCCATGACGCCGCGCAGGAGGTCGCTGGCTTCTCCGTCGACGGTGACGATTTGGCTGAAGGCTTCCGCGACTTGCGCCGAGGTGCCTTCGGTCAGGGCTTGCGTGACGGCTTCGCTCTGGGCTTCGTCGAAGTAGGGGGCGGTCTTTCGGATGAAGGCGGTGAAACCGGCTTGTCGCGTCTCGATGTCGGAATCTTTTCCGATCAGCGCGTCGATGGCTTGGCCGAGATGCTTCTCGGGGGAATCGGGCAGGGCGGCGCCATCGTGATTGAGCACTCGCCAGACCACGTTGCGCCTGGCAACGGCTTCGCGTGACGTCATGTTCGTCGAGGCGGTGACGGTAACCGTCCTTCCGCCTCTTTTGCCGAGGACGTATCCGAGCGTGCCGGAGCAGAGCACCGCGATGGCCATGATGCCGACGAAGATTCCGGGGAGCTGCTTTAGCGTGCGATGCCTGATGAAGTATCCCTTCACGGGCGGCTTGGTATTCGCCATCTCGAAGTCGTTCGGCCCTTCGGGCGGCGTCTTCGCGGACGCGATGGTTGCGGGCACGGTTTCGTCGCCGACGACGACCGTGTCGTCGACCGGGTCTTGGGGTTCATCTTTTGCGTGCATTGCCTGTCGCCTTTCGTTGCAAAGAGCACGCTCACCCTAAACAATATCCGAAAAAAAAGAAAGGCCGCCCAGATGGACGGCCAAGCCTTCATTTTTCGCAGGCTCGGCGACGCGCTTCGGTGATGCCTTCGTCGGCCAGCGAGCGAAGCGCGGCGAAGTTCTGCGCCAGACCGACTGCCCCGACGATGGCGGCGAGATCGGAAACGTTCTCGACTCCCATGAGCTTCCGGCACCACGCGGCCGTCGGGTGACTGGTCGCGCCGCCGACGGTACCGAGCGGAACGCAGAGCTTGAGCATGCCTCTGATGGTGCGGTCTCCGTGCAGCCAGTGCCATGCGGTGAACGGCCTGTAGTGCAGCGTCTCATCCGTCGCGGCGGCATGGGCGGCCGCCTCAACGGCGCGGACGTCCTGTCCGGTCGCCAGGCAGACGGCGCTGACGCCGTTCATGATGCCCTTGTTGTGCGTCACTGCGCGGCGCTTGTCCGCGTCGGCCCATGACTGCAACTCGATGATCCGCGCGAGCAGGCGCTCGCCGAACGGTGCCGTCGGCCACTCCGCCGTCACTCGCACCGTCGAACCCTGCGCTTCGTTGGAGCAGATTACCGTAGTCGGCCTGATGCCGAGCAGGGGCTCGAGGATGACGGCAAGCGTTTCGCCCATTCGCGTCACGACGCTCGCCCCCATGGCGTCGGCGACGTTTACCGTGAGGGAAACGACAAGCGCGTCACCGCGTTGCGCGTGTCTGCATGCGGAGATGTCGTAGGCACCGCCTCCGTGCTTCGTCATCGGGTCATCGGCGGCGATGAGTTGCGCGATGAGCTCGCGTGAGCGTTTGTTGATTGCAGCTGCGGCGTCCCGAGCGGACATGCGGGCGTTTTCAAACGATGACGGGCCGTAGAAGACCTGACCCCGCGTAACGTTGTCGCTGACGGTCGTCCTGAACCCGCCAGTCTCCCGGCAGAGCTTGGCCGCATACGATGCCGCTGCCACCACCGAACGTTCTTCGGTCGCCATGGTGACGAGCCGTTCCGCGTCGTTGATGATGAAGTTCTCCGCGATGCCGATCGGTACCGGGAACGAAGTGACGGCATTCTCGGTGAGGCGCATCGAGGCGTCCTCCGCGCGCTGGAAGCCGGGAAGACCGCCGACGTCGTGGCCCCGGAGCCGAAGGAACGTCAGCCGTCCTGCCGGATGGTCGAACGTTTTGAGGCCGGTGCGAGAGCTCTTCTTAGCAGGGCGCTTGTCATCCATCGTATTTCTTCCTGTTTCCGAGCGGCGACGATGCCGGACGGACGCAAAAAAATACCATCATCCGGGCATGGTGTCAATCGGGGTCAGGCTTGGGACGTGTGATTTCTTGATCGTAAGACCCCACATCCCAAGCCTGACCCCACTACACTCTTTCGCGCATAACCCGTAGAATGCCCGCATATGGACCTGTTCGACTTTAAGGCCAGACAGCAGCGTTTGAAGGATGCCCCTTTGGCTGACCGGATGCGGCCCGAGACTCTTGAGGAGTTCGTGGGGCAGCGCGAACTGGTGGGCGAGGGGAGCGCTTTGCGCGGGTTGATTGAGGCCGACGAAGTGCCTTCGATGATCCTTTGGGGGCCACCGGGGACGGGCAAGACTACGCTGGCTCGCGTCGTGGCCTCTCTGACCAAGTCGCGCTTCGTGTCGATGCTGGCGACGTCGAGCGGCGTGGCCGAGCTGCGGGAGGTCGTGGCCGATGCCATCGACAGGGTTAAGCTGACCGGTACCCGCACCATCGTCTTCATCGACGAAATCCATCGTTGGAACAAGGCGCAGCAGGATGCCTTTTTGCCCTACGTGGAAGATGGCACGGTCACGTTGATCGGCGCCACTACGGAAAACCCTTCCTTCGAGGTGAACTCGGCCTTATTGTCGCGTAGCCGCGTCTTCGTGCTGCACAAGCTCGAAGTCGATGACATCGTGTCGCTGCTCGGTCGTGCGCTGCTGGCGCCGCGCGGACTTGCCGGGCGGATAGGGTGCGACGAAGAAACGCTGCGCATGATCGCCGAGATTGCCGACGGCGATGCCCGCAGCGCCCTGAACGCGCTGGAATTGGCCGCCAACACGGTCGCCGGCGCGCGCAAAAACGCCGTCGACGCGGGTGCTTCCGGCGTGGTAGTCTTACGGCGTGAGGATGCGGCAAAAATCCTCAAGCGCTCGCACGTTCTCTACGACAAGGACGGCGAACAGCACTTCAACGTCATCTCGGCGCTGCATAAGAGCATGCGCGGCAGCGATGCCGATGCGGCTCTCTACTGGCTCGGGCGGATGCTTCAGGCCGGTGACGACCCGTTGTACGTCGCGCGCCGCTTGGTCCGCTTCGCCTCGGAAGATATCGGCTTGGCTGATCCGAATGCGTTGGTGCAGGCGACTGCGGCCTTCCAGGCCGCACACCAGATCGGCATGCCGGAGTGCGATGTCATTTTGGCGCAGTGCGTCGTGTACATGGCCCGCGCGCCGAAGTCCGTGGAAGTCTATCGGGCCTACGGTGAAGTGAAGAAGGACATTGCCGAAGCGCCGAACGATCCGGTGCCGCTGCACATCCGCAACGGCGTCACCTCGCTCATGAAGGACGTCGGCTACGGCAAGGGCTACGTCTACACGCCCGATGCTCCCGACAAGCAGCAGGATTTCCTCCCGCCGCGTCTCAAGGGAAAAAAATATCTGACAAAAAAATAGCCCGTGTATGGAAAAGTCTCGACGCGTCATAATCGCCGCCTTCGTTCTCATGGCCGTCGGCGCAATCGTGCCGACCATGCTCTTTAATGCGCGGCCGGAGAAGGTCGTCGTGGCGGCGTTGCAGAAGCTCGACGGCGACGTGTCGTTCATGGGAGCCGCGACCATCGGCACCTTCATGCCGTCGTCGGCCATCAGTGCTGCGGGCGGGGACCCTCACGCGTTGCTGTTGCCCATCGTTTTCGTCGGTCAGGGCGGCGTGAATCTTCCCAAAGGCAAGCCGCCCAGCGGCAAGGGCACGTTCGTGCTGGTAGGTCAGGGCGAAGGCGGCAAGGACCTCACGTTCGACGTCAGTGCCTTGCAGGACGGCAGGGCCTTTGCCAAGTTATCCAACCTTCCTTCTGCTCCGACGTCGGCCTCCGTGGTAAGGCTGGTCGATGGCAAGTGGTTCGCGATGGACGCTCGCACGCTGGCCTCGCTGATCACGCGCGACTCGCCGCAGCCCGCGGCGGATGCCAGCAATCCCACCGGCACTCGTCCGGCGGCTACTTGGCAGACCTTGCGCAAGGAACTCGTCAGTCCGGATTTTTTCGGCACGCCGACGCAATTGGCGCTCACGGAATTCACCACCATGCCGGTGCAGCGCTTTGTGCTGCCAATCCAGCCGGCAGCGCTGGTCACCTTCAGCCAGGACCTCAAGAGCCTGCTGTTGGGCCGGTCGTTATCCGCCGATGAACTCAAGCAGGTCGCCGATGACATGGCGACGCGCAGCGTGGCCCTCGAAGTCTGGATCAATTCCCAGAGCGAAGAACTGGCGCAGATGCGGCTCACCGTGGCTTCACGCGATATCGGCGCGAAGGCCGGCAACGACGCCAATCATTTCAGCATGGTGATCAAGTTCACTTCGTGGGGTACGCCGATAGAAGTGACTTCGCCCGCAGACGTCCACCCGTACTCCGAAATCCTGACGGCGTTCAAGAAACCGATCAAGTGACCTATGGAGTCTTTCAGCAATGACGGGCAGCAAGACGCGCGTGTCGGCGCTGTTCCGTGGTATGCCAACGCGTACGTCCTGCTCACCATCATCGTTTCGTTCGTGGCGACTGCTTTTGCCGCGATTCTTCTGCTGCTGCTGTTCGCCTTGCCGTGGTCATCGGAAATCATCCGCTACATGCAGGGCAAGATGCTCACGTTGAAGTCGGTCGACGTCGTCGCTGACGTGTCGTACGCGGGCGCTTCGGCACAGAAGAGTTCCGACGGCGCCTATCAGAGCGTTCCCGAGACGCTTACCTGGCATTCGGGCGGCACCGTCAACATGAGCGACCACAATGCCCTCAAGTCGCGGCAGCAGTTTCAGCTGTCTGTCGGCACTGAGCCCAAGCTCGACTTTGCCGGAGACTACGTCCGAGAGGGCGACATCGACTTCCTGCACTTCACCGCGTTGCCCGACCGCATTGGCGTGGTGCAGTTTGGGCAATTCCGTGATCGTTGGCTGCAGCTTGAGCGGCAACGCATGCTCGCCCTGCTTTCGATTCCCCTGATCGGCGAGGGATATTCGCCGATGTCCGACGCGGACGCGTCGTCGCTGGCCGTTCAGTTCCGCAAAACCTCGTTCTTTCAGGTCATTCAGCGATTGCCGGACGAGGTCATCGACGGCGCAAAGGTGCATCACTACAAGGTGGGTACCGATGCCGACAACCTCCTGATCGAGGATTTTTACGAGAAGGTCGAGGCGGCACGCCTGGGCCGCGCGCTGACCGACGCGGAGCGCTCCGTCGCCAAGTCGCTGTTTGCCGGCATGAAGTTGAAGGACTGCGATTTCTGGATCGGGAGCCGTGACTATTACTTGTATCGCGCCTCGTTCGATCTGCGCGTCGATGACAGTCTCAGGCGGGGGGACCTCACTGCGGACTTCCGTTTTTCGAACTTCAATCAGGGCGGCGCCGTCGAAGTCGGATCGAACGACGTCACCGACGTCACCTCCATCGTCCTGTCGCTGCTCTCCGGCCTGCATGAGCATCTGCCCCTGGCCAAGATCGGCGCGGTGCAGCGCGTTTCGGCCCCGTCTGAGAGTGCGGGCTCGTTTGCAGACATGAACGGCCCTCAGGCCGACCCCGACCATGACGGCCTTTCGAATGCGCTCGAGGCCTTTTACGGGACTGACCCTCGCAATCCCGACACTGACGGCGATGGCGTTTCGGACGGAGACGAAGTCCAGGCCGGTTGCAATCCCAACGGTCCGGGCAGGCTGTTCGACTTCGGCATCACCAAGGACAACGGAACGTGCAAATGAACTCTCACCTGCCGCACATTCGACCGCGATCCGCGCAATCGCACGCGCGTTCGCGCACGGCACCGGCCGCCTCTTCGGAGGATCGACGGTTTTTTGTGCTGCAGGCCGTCATCATGCTGGCCATGGCGGCGATCGGTTGGAGGCTGTTCGTGCTGCAGGTGCTTTCGAATAAGTTCTATTCCGATCTCGCGGCCAGTCAACGTGATCGCTATTCCAATTTCGTGCCTGACCGCGGCACCATCTACGCGCTTGATCCCAAGTCGCCCGACGGCAAGTTTCCCGTAGCCGTCAACAAGACGCTTTTCACCGTTTATGCCAACACTCGTGCCGTGAAGAATCCTGTCGAGGCCGCGAACGCGCTCGCGCCGCTGCTGGCAATTGACGTGCCGACGCTGTTGGAAAAACTGTCACGCAAGGACAGCCCCTACGTCCCGCTTAAGCCGAAGGCGGAGGACAGTCTCGTCGAGCAGGTCAAGGCGCTCAACCTGGCGGGCATCGGGTTCGATCCGTTGAAGTACCGCTATTATCCGGAGAAGTCCTCGTTCGCGCAGGTTGTCGGATTTTACGGATCCGACGACGCGGGAAAGCGCGTAGGCCGTTATGGCATCGAGGGGCATTGGGAGGCGGAACTCTCGGGAACTTCCGCCGCCCTGGCTACTGCCGATGATTCGCTCGGCAACCTCATCGGCGGAGCAAACCGTTTCGTCGCCGCCAAGGACGGTGACGACTTGACGCTGACCATCGACCGCAACATCCAGTACGTGACCTGTTCCAAGTTGCGCGAGGCCGTCACCAAGCACAGTGCCGACTCCGGTTCGGCCATCGTCATGGATCCAAAGACCGGTGCCGTCATGGCCGTCTGCAATATCCCGGATTTTGATCCCAACGACCTCTCCACCGTCACCGACGTCGGCGCGTTCAATGACCGCGCCATCTTTTCGGCCTACGAGCCCGGCTCCA
Source organism: bacterium (assembly GCA_023246195.1). Lineage (GTDB taxonomy): Bacteria > Patescibacteriota > Patescibacteriia > SG8-24 > SG8-24 > JAHFIW01. The sequence goes on along the minus strand of JAHFIW010000001.1, from coordinate 30,988 downwards.
TCTTCAAGGCCGTCATCATGTCTGCGGCCATCGACTCGGGAAAAGTCACTCCCAACTCCACGTACGTCGATTCGGGCAACGTCAAGATCGGTCCGTATACCATTAGGAACTCTGATCTCAAGGCGCATGGTTTGCAGACGATGACGCAGGTACTGGACGAGTCGCTCAACACCGGCACCATCTTCGCCTCGAACCTGGTGGGTTCGCAGCAGTTTCTCAAATACGTCGAAGCCTTCGGTTTTGGCAGCCCCACCGGCATCGATCTTGATACCGAGTCGAGCGGCAACATCGAGCCGCTGCGGAAGAAGGGCGACATCTGGACTGCCACGGCTTCGTTCGGTCAGGGACTCACCGTTACGCCGCTGCAGATGGCTTCGGCCTACGCCACCATCGCCAACGGCGGCAAGCTGATGAAGCCCTACGTGGTCGGCAGCATCACCCATTCTGACGGTTCGATAGAGAAAACGGAGCCGGAGGTCATCCGTCAGGTCATCACCAAACGCGCCGCCGCATTGGTGAGCGGCATGCTGGTCAGCGTGGTCGAGAAGGGCCATGGCAAGAAGGCCGCAGTGCCCGGGTACTTCGTTGCCGGCAAGACCGGTACTGCCCAGGTACCAAGCCCTGACGGTCATGGCTACATCAAGGGCGTCACCATAGGCTCCTTTGCCGGTTTCGCACCCGTGGACAATCCCGCTTTCGTCATCGTGGTCGAGCTGGACAATCCCAAGGATGTCCAATGGGCGGAGTCTTCTGCCGCGCCGCTTTTTGGAGACATTGCCAAATACCTGTTACAATATCTGCAGATTACCCCAGAGCGGACTAATTGACCCGCAAGGACCGTCGTTATGCGCAAGTTCATAGAATCCTCGCTCGCCAATGCCGCAAGGGCGGTTATCGCAAAGGAAAAGCCGGAAATCATCGGCGTGACGGGCTCTGTCGGAAAAAGCTCTGCCAAGGAGGCCGTCAGTGCCGTCCTGGGCAAGCGTTTCCGTATCCGTCACAGCCCCAAGAATTTCAACACCGAAATCGGCCTGCCGTTGTCAGTACTCAATCTGCCCACGGGCGGCAAGTCCACGCTTGCCTGGGTCGGCGTGCTTTGGAACGCCTGGAAGATCAAGGCCTTCGGTGCCAAGGATTTCCCCAAAATGCTCGTGCTCGAGTACGGCCTGACGCATCCCGGCGACATCGCCTACCTCTGCGATATCGCTTCGCCGCTGATCGGCGTGGAGACGTCGGTGGGGGAGAGCCACTTGGAATTCATGGGTACGGTCGAGGAGATTGCCAAGGAAAAACGGGTGCTCGTTGAGCGCCTGCCCAAGAACGGTTTTGCCGTCCTCAATCGCGACGACGAGCGCGTCTGGGCGATGCGCAACAAGACCAAGGCCACGGTGATGTCGTATGGCTTCCATGAGGAAGCCGGCGTGCGCGCCCTTCCGGAATCGCTGGCGTACATGTGCGCCATCGATCACGAGTGCGGCATGCGATTCAAGATGTCCGCTGCCGGAGCGACCGTGCCGGTCTTCGTCCCCAACGTGCTCGGCAAACACGGCATGTACGCGGTGCTCGCCGCCGCTGCTGTCGGATTGGTGAAGGGCATGAACCTCATAGAGATTGCTGACGCGTTGAGCCTGTACAGGGCTCCGTCCGGACGCCTGCGGTACGTGCCGGGCATCAAGCACACGGTCATCATCGACGACACTTACAATTCTGCGCCAAAGAGCGCGCTGGCCGCGCTCGAAGTGTTGCGCGATCTCCCCGTCCCCGAAGGTGCAAAGCGCATCGCCGTGCTTGGCGACATGCTCGAGCTCGGTTCGGCTACTGCGGAGGGCCATGCCGCCGTCGGCAAGAAGGCCGCCGAGTGCGCGGACCTCATCGTCCTGGCAGGCGAGCGCATGCACGAGGCCGAAATCGCCGCCAAGCAGGCCGGCGTCGGCGATGAACGCATCTTCCACTTCGGCAGCGCCGATGAGGCCGGACGTTTCGTTCAGGAGAAGATGAAGATGGGCGACTTCGTCCTGGTGAAGGGCTCCCAGGGCATGCGCATGGAGCGCGTGGTCAAGGAAATCATGGCCGAACCGCTGGACGCGCCTACGTTGCTGGTGCGCCAAGACCGGGAATGGCTGGACGCCCCATAGCTGCCTTGTCGCAAGATCCGCCCGACATGGGCGGTTTTTTTGTCAGAAAGGCATTGACGGCCAGACGGTTTTTTCCTATGGTTCAGCCTCGGTAATCCGAGGAGGACACATGAAAAAATTGATTGTCTGCCGACACGGAGAAATCGACGCCGATCGACGACTGAGCCTCCGGGGCGAGGCGCAGATTCGGGATCTTTCCGAACTTCTTCGTCCGCACGTCGTCGGTGACGTGTCCGAAGTGCTGGTGATGACGTCGACGGCGCTGCGAGCCATCGGCAGCGCTCGCATACTCATTCATGCCCTCGGCATTCCCGGCACCAGGGTGCACCGCGACGACCTGCTCTGGAGTGGCGACGGTCCGAAGCCTCGAGACGACTTCGCCGCGCTGGTCTACGTGGAGACGCTTGCGCCGCATGCCGAGACGCTGGTCGTCGTGACCCATCTCGAATATTGCCTGAGCTTGCCATCGGGTTACGCACTCCGCAACGGCCTGAAGTCCGTCCCACCGCAGCTGGCCGTCAATAGGGGACAGGCCCGCGTGCTCGACTGCGAGACCGGCGAGTGCGTCACCGTCGGCGGTTCCGGCTCCTGAGCCCGTGCGCCCGTTTCATCGGGCGCTTTTTTATTCCCTTCCCTCGCGGACTGAAAGGGCCTCGACAAACCCAAACGTTTTTGCTACAGTCTCCAACACGAAAGGAGCCGCGTAGCGTCGGAATCGGCTCAGCCAAATGAGGTCCCATCGTCTAGCCCGGTCCAGGACGACCCCCTCTCACGGGGTAAACAGGGGTTCGAATCCCCTTGGGACTACCAACCAAACTTTTTATCGTGGAGACTCGAGTGCTTTAGGACGGCGGGGCGACCCGCGTGGTTGAAAAAGCAGGGGTTCGAAGCGCATCAGCTCTGCCACTAGCCGATCTGGTGCTGGCGATCCGAGTCCCGAAAAAAAATGGGGCAGGGCGCCTTCCGACATGACCGGAGTCCCAGCAGGCAGGTTGATGAAAGACCGCATACCCGAAGGGGTGGCGGTTTTTATGAAGAAATTACCGAACATTTTGTGTCTTTCCCATCTTTTCGTCCATTTCGCTCGGGTTCATCCGATGAATATGTTCTTGACAAAGAAAGTTATCCGTAGTACATTGGCGCGGCCACTTAATAATTGAGTGGAAAAATAGCAGTAAAAACTGAAACGGAAAGGTTGAAAACGTCATGAAACGTTTCGTCTGGCTGGTCATCTTGGCTTTCGCGAGCACGCTGGTGTTCGCGTGCAGCGGGGCTGTGAATGAGGCATCATCAAACCCCTCCGGTTCCGAAGATATTGGTACCGAAAGTCAGGCACTGTCGTCGTGCTACGTGAGCAGGATCTCGCTCGGGGTCTGGTACTCGCAGAACGATTCGATGTGGAAAAACGTGCTTCTGGGCAACAGCAGCACGGACACGATCGGGAACTACGGGTGCGTCCTGACCTGCCTCTCCATGACTTATCAGGACCAGTGGCTGACGTCGACCACTCCGTCACAGCTCAACAGTTCGGCGAAGTCGGCGGGTTGCTTCGGGCCGGGAAGCTCACTCATCGACGTCTCGTGCGCGATAAACTCGCGCGGCGGTCCTCACAGTGTGACCGATCTCGGCAGCCTGTCTGCGGTAGCTACGACGATTTGCGCCAACCGCCCGGTCATGATCGACGTGCCTTGGGGGAGCGGCCACAAGGTGCTCGCCTACGGCTACAACGGCGGGAGCACATCTTCCGCCAGCAGTTACCTCATCGTCGATCCGTGGGACGGGACCTCGAAATATCTCTCCATCTTCGGCACATCAACGCGGTGGCGGGACCTCAACTGAGAAGTCGACCATCGCGACGATTCAATCTATAATGACGATGTCCGTTATCCGGCCAATGGCGGGTGCGGACACCGTCATTTTTTTATTTTTTTATGGTGAAATCGAAACAAAAACTTAAGGCGGCATCTTTGCCATTGATTCTGCTGGGAGTTCTTGCGCTGTTGGGTGCGTCAGTTGCCGTCTTTTTTTATCTTAGTTCGTCGGATGAGAATCAGGAGACCCCCGTCGTACCGGCGCAACAGAAAAGTGCCGCTGTCCGAGGGTCCTACGACGTTCATCTCAAACAGGATCCGAAGGACCCGCGAATGACCATCGTCTACCTATATGACGCGAAAGCGAACGTGGAAACGCGATTCATGACTCTTCCGGACGTATATCGCGATGACTACCATCCCGCCGAGTTCGTCGAGGGAACGCTTTACGTCATCAGGCGGACGACGGGTAGCGATAATCCCGCCAATACCAACTGGACGGACGAACTCTGGGAATACGATCAATCTGCAGCGGGGTCGAAGGTCTATTCCGCCAAGGGCCTCGACTTCCGCGTCTCCCCGGACGGTAAGGAGATCGCGGTATTACATGGCGATACGGCCGGGAGCTTCGCGCTTATTGATTCCGTTGGAAACGTCCTGAAGATCCTCGCCGGAAAGGACTTGAGAGGCTTCGGTCAGGGCAAGATGCTCAACCCGCTCTTCTGGCACGGGGGCGTCCTGTGGCTCACGGCAAATCAGGGCCCGCAGATTACTGACATCTACGCGTTCGACACGGCGGTTATGGTCCTGTCTGCCTATCCGATAGCCGATTTCGGCGTCATCCTCAACGAGTCCGCCGTCGAGCCGGCCTCTCGAACGCTGGCGTTCGGCGACTATAACCCCGACGTAGAACATGCCGCGCCCCGAATGTCCACGCTCTCTGTCTACGACCTGGCGACGAAAAAGAAGGTCGTGATCGTTGCGGCAACCGTGAGCCGCCCGTTCGCGCCAAAGTGGGTAGACGGGTCGACTGTCGAGTACAACGACCCACACGGTTCTGGCAGGACAACGTTTTCGACGTTCGGGATTTTTAAGAAGTAGGTTTGTTGGGCGTATTAGCGAGATGCGCCGCACCAACCGAAGTCTTTATCGTGGAAACTCAAATACTTTAAAACAACAGGGCAATCTATAAAGTTGAAAAAAAGTTCTAATCCCGTTGTCTCGAGTCACACAAAAACCACAGTTACCTGTGGTTTTTGTGTATTGCGCAACCGACGGCAAAGTTGGGAATAATGCCCTGAAGAGCGGCAGAGGACGTGGATTTTTTTAAGCCTTTGAAAGGGGTAAAAAATTGTGGTCTATAGCTGAATTCGTCACCCTGAGAGTGCGATGTGCACGATCCACTCGTAGGGTAAGAGGCCCACTGGATAAACAATCATGGACTCTTTTTGGTCGTCGGAATCCTTTTCGAAACGAAAGGTGCCAGCAGTGTGCTGATAAATTTCGCGTGCCATGTCACAGAAAAATTCCACGCCATCAAAACGCAGAGACTTAAGCTCGGCCCTCAGATAAGTGTAGCCGTCCCTGTTCATTTCGTTATTATGCGGATAATGCTTCTCATATTTCTTAGAATTGACCATCTCTACGTCGCTTTGGCTTCCTGAGCCTATTCTGTGAAGCAGAAATTCGACCTGCTTCCTAAGCGTGTTCCTGTGAACTAATTTGTCGCGCAAATCAATCTTCTCGGAAAGGAAATAGACATGGTAAGCAATGAAGCCGCCGACCACGATACCTAAAACTCCGACGATATTTCCTAGAAACCAGGTGATCATCTTGTCGTTATTAGTTGCAGCGCCGGCGATGACTCATTATTGTCACGATTTTTGCCGATTTCACGAAGCGCGGATACTTGACTTTCGCCTCTTTTGTTGCTTATCTTGGATTGGGTTCTTTCACATGTGTCGAAACGAAATACGGAGGTACACCGAATGATGAAAAGTGAACGTGCCGTGGTTGCCGCCTGTGCGGACACCATGTTTCCTTCTGCCGGTCCGATACCCGTCTCGGGTACCAGGGCCGGACTCGTCGCCTATGTCGATGCGTACCTTTTGGGCCTGCACTGGGTGCAGCGCTTCCTGGTCCGCATGCTGTTCCTGTGCATCCAGCTCAGCCCGCTGCTGTTCGGTCCGCGTCGCTCGCGCTTCACGCGCCTGTCGCACGCCGAGAGGACTCGCGTCTTCGAGGACATGGCCGTGAGTACGCTGTACTTTCGGCGCGTCATCTTCATGTCGATGCGCGCGATCATGACGATGGGATATTTTGCATGCCCGCGCGTCGCCTCGTTCATCATGTCGAGCCGACGCGATACGGTGTCGCCGTGAGCACGATTAAGGTGCTGGACGAATCACCGCATCGTGGCGTGAAGGTCTTCGCGGACTATACCGGCCGTATCACGACATCCTGCGAGGCGATCGTCATCGGTTCCGGTCCTGGCGGCGCAGTCGTCGCCAAGGAGCTCGCGGAAGCCGGCTTCGACGTCATTCTTCTCGAGGAAGGGCCGCCCTTCGGCGCCGCCGACTTCAGGCAGGATGCCGGCGCGGCGATGCAGCGTACCTTGCGTGGGCAGGGTACCAGGGTGGCAATGGGCAACGCCTACATGCCGACCATGCAGGCCAACGGCTTGGGCGGCGGTTCGCTCGTCAATTCGGCAATCTGCGCAAGGGCGCCGGCCTTTACGATCGAGTCGTGGCAGGAATGCACGGGCATCGACCTCACGAGAGAAGCGCTTGATCCGCATTACGCGCGCGTCGAGCAGTTTCTCGGTGTCGAGCCCACTTCCCAAGAAGTGCTCGGACAGCGCAACTTGCGTTTCAAGATGGGTTGCGATTCCCTCGGCATGTCGAGCGAGCCAACGCGTCGCAACGTCAAGGGCTGTAAGGGCTCCGCAGAGTGTTTCACCGGCTGTCGCACCGGAGCCAAGCGCTCCATGGACGTGAGTTACGTCCCCGCGGCCATCCGGGCGGGCGCTCGCGTCTACACCAGCGTGCGCGCCGAGCGCGTTCTGCATGACGGCAGCGTCGTGCGCGGCATTCGCGGTCATGTCGTCGAACCCTTTACCTCGCGGGAAAGCCATGAGGTCGAGATTCACGCCACGTTCGTCGTGCTCGCCGCCGGCTGCATGCAAACGCCGGTCATCCTGCAGAAAAGCGGCTTGAACGGACGGTGGGTCGGCCAAGAACTCCAGTTCCACCCGGGACTGGCCGTCATGGCCGTGTACGATGAGGTGATAGATCCATGGGTCGGCGCGACGCAGGGCTACCACTCGCTGCACTACATCAACGAGGGCATCAAGCTCGAGGTGCTTTGGGCGCCTCCGGCCATCCTCGCCACACGTCTGCCCGGAACTGGGCACGACTACCAGCGAAACCTCCTCAGCTACGATCGTATGGCGCCGTTCGATGTCATCGCCGGCGCGTACCGGTCTCGCGGTCGGGTGCGGGCATCCAAATTTGGCTGGAATCCTCGCATTTCCTTCGACTTGCACGAAGAGGACATGGCACGGCTCATGAAAGGCCTGCGCATCCTGTCGGACATCTGTTGGGCGTCCGGTGCGGTCGGCATCCTTCCGGGCATCAACGGCATTCCCGACATCCTGTTCTCAAGACAGGAAGCCGAGATCCTGCGGACCAAGACGTTCAAGCCGAGTGACGCGGTCATCGGATCGAACCACGCGTTCGGTACCACGCGCATGTCAAAACGGTCCCAGGACGGCGTGGTCGACGAGCATGGACGGCATCACGAGATTCGCAACCTTTATGTCGCTGACACCGGCATCTTCGTCGGGAGTCCCGCGGTGAATCCGATGCTCACGTGCATGGCTCTCGCCGACCGTATCGCGCAAGGCATCGCGGAAAGACGGTGAGGCAAATCGACTCCGCCCGATCACATGATCGGGCGTTTTTTATTGATGCCTGTCTTCTTGCCACAATCGACGTCATTGCCTAAGCTGAAAAAGTCCTTTCAAAAGGAGTCCTCAACATGCCGAAAAGGGAGCAGCTTTCGCTTTCCGTGATCGATCGCGTCAACCGACAGGCGCGCGACGCGTTCGCGTACAGGGAATACCGGCCGGTGACCGTGCCGCTGGTCGTGTGCGAAGACGAGGGGTTGGCGCTGTTCGTGCAGTCCGTCAATGACGCCGATGACTGGGGTTGCCCTCAAGGTGGCATCGAGATGAGGGAGTCCGTCGGTTCCGCCTTGGTGCGCGGATTGCGCCGGAAAATCTCGATCGGTCCGCAGCACTTCAGTATCAGCGCCTATTTGGGGGAAGAAGATCTCGTCGCGGAGGACGCTCGTACCGGCGTTCGCGGCTTCGCCTTGGGCGACCGCTGCTTCTTCTTCGCTATCACCTGTACGCGGCCGGATGCGGTCGTGATCAATCCCTCCGAATTTTCGGCCGCACGCTGGGTGCATCCGGACGACTTTTCCAGGGTCATGGCCACCACGCGTCCGGCTAAGCGCGAGATGCTGCTGCGCCACCTGCGACTGCTTTCCTGATGACGACGTCTTACGATGTCGTTTTTTTATAAGTCCGTTCTTGCTAAGATGTCCCTATCATAATTATCTCCACTTATGTCCGCCATCGACCTCAAGTCCGGCACCAAGTTCGTCGATGATTTCAAGAATTTCCTCGTGAAGGGCAATGCCGTCGACCTGGCCGTCGGTATCATCATCGGTGCGGCTTTCGGGCGCGTCATTACCTCGCTCGTGACGGATTTGCTCACGCCACCGATATCGCTGCTGGTCGGCAAGGTCAACTTCGCCAACTTGTTCGTGACGCTTTCCGGCGGACATTACGGAACTTTGGAAGCCGCCAGGGCCGCAGGCGCGGTCACTCTTAATTTTGGGACGTTCATCAACGTCGCGCTCGATTTCATTCTTACTGCCTTCGCCGTGTTCCTGCTGGTGCGCGTCATGGCCCGCCTCAAGGAGAAACCGCTGCCACCGCCGAACGATTCTCGCGATTGTCCCAAGTGCCTTTCCGTCGTCAAGAAAGCCGCTTCTCGTTGCCCGTTTTGCACCTCGGAAATCGAAGCGGTGAAGGCATGGGCATGATTGACAAAAGCGCCATTTTATGCTATGTTTACCGTTGTAATGCCATGAGCATTCATGGTTTCTCCCGGTAAATCCTCCGGCGAATGCCGATGACAAAATGAAACATATGCGCGAAGGAGCACCTGACATCGGTCGCATGATCCAAGAGGAAATCGACAAGGACGCTAAGGCCGACGTCGAGGCTTCTCCCGTCGTTGGCGACAAGCCGCTCGACGTCGAGAGCATGGAACGTCATGCGGCCGAAGCCAAGAAGGTCGAGGATCTCGGTTCCAGGGCTGCCGGCGAAGTGCAGAAGGCTTTTGCCGGCAAGAACATTGCCGAGCTCGGCAGCATCGTCGACAAGTTCGTGGCGCAGGCCAAGGACTCCGGCGTCGATGAGAAACAGGCCCGTGCCGCGCTCAAGGAGCAACTCGGCCTGTATCATGACACCTACAAGCAGGCCGGCCTCGATGCGCAGGCTGCCGAAATCGACTCGTTCGCGCGCTCGCTCGAGAACGCCGGCGAGGTCAGCTCGAAACAGGGCAAGGCATTGGCCGAAATGATCGATTCCGGCACGTTCGCTTCCATGGAGGATTTCAACGCAGCCCTCGATAGGCGCATGAAGGCCGTGGACAACAAGATCCCGGGCACTGAGGTCAACGTGCTTATCGCCAAGGCCGGTGAGCGCTTCAAGGCCGAGGAGGATGCCATGAAGGCCGCGCAGGCCGAGGAATCAAAGAAAGGACTCGGTGCTACCGAAAGCGACATTGACGACATGCTTGGCGCCTTCGGCGAAGATAAAAAGGTTTCTTAGCCTTCGACAAGGAAAAAGCCTTCGGGAAGCCGGGGGCTTTTTGGTTGGCGCGTAACCGTGCTATCATGCCACTCGTTCTGCGGGACTTTTCCACAGCCCGCATTAAGCTTATGTGCCAGCATTGGTTCGTCTACGTGATGCGCTGCAGCGACGGTTCGCTCTATGCCGGAGTCACTCTTGATGTCGAGGGTGATCTTCGCGGCATCAATGAGGGGAGAGGCAGCTCCTGGGTGCGCGCTCGCACGCCGGTGTTTTTGGCGTATACCGAGGAATACATGAACGAGATCGACGCCGAAAAGCGGGCCGCATCCATTCGCCGAATGAAGCGCGAGTCCAAAGAGCGGCTGCTGGTGGTGCCTGACGCGGATTCCATGCGGGAGTGGGGAATGGTCGCCGGAACTTAGCGAATCTTCTTCCATAATGACGGCATCCGCGCTATAGTGTGGCAATGACGTAAAGGCGTCGTGCTTATGTCCTGGTGGCATCAACCAAAGGTCAACAGGGTGATCATGATCATGATCTATTCGGATTTTCTGGTGATTTCCGCTTCGGGCTTCCTCAGCCCGATTTACGCGGTCTTTGTCACAAGGCAAGTCGTCGGTGCGACGCTGGCTACCGTCGGTTTCGTCACCACGATGTTTTACGTGGTCAAATCGGCATTGCAGTTTCCCATCTCGTCATACGCGGACTCGGTCAAGGGCGAAAACGATGACTTTAAGCTGATGGTGATCGGCACGTTCATCGTCAGCGTGGTGCCGCTGATCTATTATTTCTTTGTCCACGAGGTCTGGGAGATGTTCGCCGCCGAGACGCTTAACGGCATCGGCTACGCCATGATTATTCCCACCTGGCTGGCCATCTATACCAGGCACATCGATCGGCACCGCGAGAGCTGGGAATGGATGCTGCATTCCAATGCCGTCGGGTTGGGGTTCGCGGTCACCGCAACGGTAGGCGGCGTGCTGGCCGAACGTTTCGGTTTTGGCGTCATCTTCCTTTTAACTTCGGCCTTTTCGTTCGTGGGCGCGGGCATGTTGCTGCTTATCAAGCATGACATGCATGGCGCCGACCATCGTGACGGCTTCTCCGACGGCTTCGTCATTGCCGCCGAAAAAGAAAAATTGCCGTAATCTCCTCGTATGCATTCCTTTTGGCATGATTTCCTGTACACGCCGCTGCTCAACGTCCTGATTTTTCTGTATTCCGGTCCCGCCGCCGAAAACCTCGGCGTGGCCGTGATCATGCTGACCATCTTGCTGCGCGTGGTGTTGTTGCCGTTCACCATCCTCGACGAACGCAACCGCTTTCGCTACGAAAAGCTCAACAAGAAATTCGAGGCGATCGAGCGCGACTTCAAGGCCGACCACGTCAAGCGTTCAGAGAAGATTCGCGACTTGCTCAAGCAGCATAAGGTCAGCTACTGGTCCAAGGTCTTCGTGATGGGCGTCCAGCTGTTGGTGCTCATCCTGCTGTATCAGGTGTTTATCGGCGGCATCAGGTTCACTCCGCAAGAGCTGCTCTATTCGTGGGTACAGGCTCCCTCCAGAGTCAATACGATTTTTTTCGGTTATGACGTGGCGCAGAAGAGTCTCGGTTGGGCTGCTGCCGTCGGCATCGTCCTTTTTCTCGAAATCTATACCGAACAGAAGCGTCGCGAGCACCTCATCACCCGTCCCGACGTGATGTACCTGTTCCTCTTCCCGATTTTCTCCATCGTGATCCTGCTGCTCCTGCCGATGGTCAAATCGCTGTTCATCTTGACTTCGATGTTCTTCACCATCTTCGTGGCCGGGGTGCGCCGCATCTTTTTCCGCGTGCCGGCAGTAGTCGATACGAAGTAGGGGATTCGAAGGTGCGGGCGTTGCCTTTTAAGGCTATTTGTGCTATAGTGGAGTGAGTGCGTGGAGACAAAATGTGGCTAACCTTAGCCACCTCACGCGTTTTTCCCTTTTTAGCTATGAGCGACAGCCTCGATAAAATGATGTATTCGTTCGTGGTCGAAGACGTCCTAAAAGGACTCTTCATTTACGTTCCGCCGGGCTATGTGGCCTGCGTCTACGATTTGGGCCGCGGAGTGCTCAAAAAGGTGCTTACGCCCGGTCTGCATCTCAAGATTCCGTTCTGGCAGAAGGCAAAGCTGTTCAATACCCAGACGCTCGAATACTCCATCAGCAAGCGCTTCAATCCCGAACACGCCCAGGCGTTGGGCGACACGCCCATCACCGCGCAGACGGTGGACGGCAAGCGCATTTCCATCGAGGGCACGGTGCTGCTCCGTCTCGATATCAACCAGGTGCCGACCATCTGGCAGAACGTCGGCGAGGACTTCGTCTCCAAGATCGTGCGTCCCACCATCCGCAGCCGCATGCGCATGATCGCCTCGCGCTACAACAATCAGGACATCAGCTCCACTCACCGCGACAAGGTCGAGGTCGAGACCAAGAACGAGCTTGAACGCATCTTCTACCCGCGCGGCATCTTCGTGGAGAACGTCCTTCTCTCCGACATCAAGCATGTCAGCAACGGCGACGATGAGGACAACGGCACAAAGGAATAATCGCAAGGAGAAAACGCCCCGGTTCGCCGGGGCGTTTTTGATTGGGGAAAGGATTGACGTGGGGTTACGGCCGGCGTATTCTCGACGCAGTCGTGCAGGAAAGGAAGGCATGCGATGTCGGATCAGACCGTTGAAACGCTCGAGGTGGGCATCGTCCTCTTCTTAATCGCGGGAGCAGGGCTGCTCTTGGTCTATCTTAACGAAAAGGAACATGGCCGTCTCCGCGCCGCCTGGAAGTCGGTGATGGCGGGCACGTTCGACTACGTCATCTACGGCTGCTACGACTATACGGTCAGGACGGGTTCGGGGATGGCTCGGCGCCTCGTGACCCGCGAAATGAAGACGACGGCCGTGCACTTCGCCGACGGCCGCGCCTGCGTCGTGGACGGAAGGCTCGACATGCCCTTCCCGCAGGGCCGGCGCATCCGCGTCCTCAAGAACGGACTCGGCGAATATCGAGTCGAGGAAATCTGAGGCTTCAGGGTCCGATCGGACCCTTTTTTGTTTGGATTGACAAACGCGCATGCATGCCGTACGGTTTTGCGTCGGCATCAGGGCCGACGAGGTGCAACATGAGTCCTTTGAAGACATCGCATAAACCGATCATCCTCGGCAGTTCGTCGAAGTGGCGCGCGGAAATCCTGCGCGACGCCGGCATTCCCTTCAAGGTGCTCTCGCCGGAAGTCGACGAGAAGAGCATCCGCCACGACAACCCCTACATGCTCACCTACGCCATCGCCCAGGCCAAGGCCAAGGCGGTCTCGGCCATGGTCAAGGGCGAGGCGCTGGTCATCGCCGCCGATCAGGTCACCGTCTATCACGGAGACATCCGCGAAAAGCCGTCCGGTCGCGGTCAGGCCCGCGAGTGGCTGCGGCAGTATCGCGACGACTGCGTTCACGTGGTCACCGCCGTGGTGGTCGCCGACGCCGCCGACCGCATCCACGTTCACGGGCACGACACCGTTACCGTCGAGTTCCGCGAATATCCCGAGACGGTCATCGAGGCGCTGATTGCCGCCGGTGACGTCCTCAAGTCCTGCGGCGCCGTCGTCCACGAGGATCCGCTGATCGCGCCCTACGTCGTCTGCTACCGGCAGAACCTGAACGGCGCCAACGGCGAGTCGGTCATCACCGGTCATCGTCGGCGCGACCGCAAGGACGTCATGAGCAGTGTCAGCGGTTTGCCGCTCAACCTCACCAAGACGCTTCTCGGCCACTTGGGCTGGAAAGGAGAAAAGGTGTCGTGATGGACGCTCAACACGATTGGTTTGCGCCTGTTCGCGCCGAACAGGGCAAGATTGCCGAGGCTATCGGACGCGACAAGCTGATTCCGTTCTTCGTCAGTTGCGAGGGCTGCATCGGGATTCCGTATTCTCCCGAGGTCGATCCGCTGGCCGCGGCGGCCCTGAAGCAGTCCAACCTGCTACTGGCGGCCCATAAGGCGGTCATCGGATACAGCGACTGCCTGGCGTCCGCGATGATCCGTTCGAAAACCTTCACGCCGCGGAGGCTGGTCATTCCCGGTGACAACGTCATCCGGGGCATCGCCGAGTACATGACCATGTCGGCGCCGATCGTCCGCTTCGTCATCACCTGCGTCAACGAGGAGCCGCAGCTGCCGATCCTGGGAAAAGTCTGCCACGGCATCCTGTACCCGGACGCCGTCACCATCAAGCGGTGGGCCAGTTTCTACGACTGGACCGCCTAACGTTCAACCGACCATCCCGGTCGGTTTTTTTGTCGGTTGGCCGAGGTGCCAGGCACCATCAAAAATCCCTTGACACCCTTCGCCGGAGTTCTATACTAGCACTCGGATACAGAGAGTGCTAACATTGGCTTTACGCCTATGATGAACACGCCCGAGGAACGGCAAAAGAGCATATTTCGCATTATTGTGCGGGAATATTTGCGTTCTGCGGAACCCATCGGGTCGGCGGCCATCGTGGCTCGGCATGACTTGGGCGTGTCGTCAGCGACCATTCGCAACGACATGGCCGAGCTGGAGTCCAAGGGATACATCGAGCAGCCGCACACTTCGGCCGGACGCGTTCCCACGGAACAGGGCTATCGTTACTACGTCGATGAGTTCGTCGGCACGCCGGAGCTCGCGGCCAATTCGCGGGTGCAGCTCGACGAGCAGACCATGGTGGTGATGCGTCACGAGGCAGCGCACTCGCTCCGCAGTTTCGCCAAATCGGTGGCGCAGCTTTCCGGAGAAACGGTGTTCGTGCACTTCGGCGACGAAAGTTTCCTCACCGGCATGACCAATTTGGTCAGCAAGCCGGAGTTCACCGGCTCATCGATGATGGCCGCGGCATCGCGCGTGGTCGACGACCTTGAACTGATCATCGGCGAAGTCGAAAAGAAGCCGACCGGCGAAATCGAGATCTTCATCGGCCAAGACAATCCCTTCGGCCAAGACCTTTCCACCGTCCTCACCGCCATCAAAGTGCCGAACCTGGGCGAAGGCGTCTTCGGCATCCTGGGCCCGACGCGCATGGACTACGATGCCAACGTCGCGCTGATGCGCTACGTTCGCGAACGGTTCCGCAAACTCGGAGGGACGTAATTTTTTCTTGAATGATTATGGACGACTTGCACACCAACAACACGCCGCTGAATGACGAAGCGGAAGATATCGACCAGGCCGCGCCGGCGGAACCGGTGCAGATCGATGAGCTCGCTGCCGCCAAAGCCAAGGCCGACGAAAACATGGCTGGCTGGATGCGAGCCACCGCAGACTACGCGAATCTGAAGAGGGAAATGGAACGCACCACTTCCGAACTGTCCAAGTACGCCATAGGAGGTTTCCTGAGCAAGCTCCTGCCCGTCGTCGACAGCTTCCGCAAGGCCGTCGAACAACGTCCCTTAAAGGAAGGGGAGCCGCTCGACGAAACGCGCATCAAGCAGTGGGCGGACGGCGTGACGCTGATCCGCAGCCAGCTCGACGGAGTTCTCGCCAACGCCGGCGTCACCCCCATCGACAAGGACGGCGTGCACTTTGACCCGAGCATGCACGAGGCCATGATGATGAAGCCTGCACCCGAAGGCGTCGCTGCCGGGACCGTCATTTCCGTCCTGGAACCCGGATACGCGCTTTACGAAAAAGTCATTCGACCCGCGAAGGTCGTCGTCGCTGAATAAAAATCCTTACTGCATTTTCCTACTTGAATTATATGGCCAAAATCCTCGGAATCGACCTCGGTACCACCAACTCCTGCGTCGCCATCATCGAAGGCGGGCAGCCTAAGATCGTCGAAAACAAGGAAGGCGTGCGTACCACGCCGTCGGTCGTTGCCGTTTCCAAGACGGGGGAGCGACTTGCCGGACAGTTGGCCAAGCGCCAGTCCGTCGTGAATCCCGCCAACACATTGTATTCCATCAAGCGCCTCATCGGTCGCCGCTGGGACGATGCGGAAGTGCAGCGCGAGATGAAAATCCTTCCGTACAAGATCGTCCAGTCGGGCGAGGGCGTGAAGGTGGTGATGGGCGACAAGGAATACACTCCCGAAGAAATCTCGGCGATGGTGCTCCAGAAGCTCAAGGCCGACGCCGAAGAAAAGCTCGGCGAAAAAATCACCGAAGCGGTCATCACCGTTCCGGCGTACTTTGACGACGCCCAGCGCCAGGCCACCAAGGTCGCCGGCGAAATCGCCGGTCTCACGGTGAAGCGCATCATCAACGAGCCGACCGCCGCCGCGCTCGCTTACGGTTTCGACAAGAAGAAGGGCGGCAAGATCGTCGTCTATGACCTCGGCGGCGGCACCTTCGACGTCTCGGTGCTCGACATCGCCGAGGACACCGTCGAAGTGAAGGCCACCAACGGCGACACCCATTTGGGCGGCGACGACTTCGACCAGCGCATTTTCCACTGGATCATCGACGAGTTCAAAAAGACCGACGGCATCGATTTGAGCAAGGATCCGTTGGCGATTCAGCGCATCCGCGAGGCCGCCGAACGCGCCAAGATCGAGCTCTCGACCGCCACCGACACCGAAATCAACCAGCCGTTCATCACCTCCGACGCCAACGGCCCCAAGCACCTGGTGCTCAAGCTGTCGCGCGCCAAGCTGGAAGAGATCGTCCGCGACCTCATCGACAAGACACTCGAGCCCTGCAAGAAGGCGCTGGCCGATGCCAAGCTCTCCACCGGTGACATCAGCGAAGTGGTGATGGTCGGCGGCATGACCCGCATGCCGTTGGTGCTCGCCACCGTCGAGAAGTTCTTCGGCAAGAAGCCCAACATCACCGTGAACCCCGACGAGGTCGTGGCTGCCGGCGCCGCCGTGCAGGCCGGCGTGCTGCAGGGCGAAGTCCGCGACGTCTTGCTGCTCGACGTGACTCCGCTCAGCCTCGGCATCGAGACCCTCGGTGGCGTTTCCACCAAGGTGATCGAGCGCAACACCACCGTCCCGACGTCCAAGTCGCAGGTGTTTTCGACCGCCGCTGACAACCAGTCGTCGGTCGAAATCCACGTGCTCCAGGGCGAGCGCGACTTCAGTGCCGACAACAAGACCCTCGGACGCTTCACCCTCGACGGCATTCCTCCCGCGCCGCGCGGCGTGCCGCAGGTGGAAGTCACCTTCGACATCGACGCCAACGGCATCGTCTCGGTGAAGGCCAAGGACAAGGTCAGCGGCAAGGAACAGAAGATCACCATCACCGCCGCCACCAGCCTGTCCAAGGACGAAATCGAAAAGATGAAGAAGGACGCCGAACTCCACGCCGAGGAAGACAAAACGCGCAAGGAGATGGTGGACTTGAAGAACAACGCCGAAGCGATGGTCTACACCACCGAGAAGATGCTCAAGGACTACGACACCAAGATCCCCGCCGAGGACAAGGCCAAGGTCGAGGAAAAGTTGAACGTCCTGAAGGGCCTCAAGGACTCCACCGACAAGGAAGCCATCAAGAAGGCTGCCGATGAACTGACCGACATCGCCACGAAGGTCGGCGGCGCCATGTATGAGCAGGAACAGAAGGCCTCCGCTGCCGCCGGTACGCCGACGGGTGCTGATCATGCTGCGAACTCCGGCGCCGGTGAGGCTCCGAAGTCTGGCGATGGGTCCGGGCCTATTGATGCGGACTTTACGGAGAAGAAGTAGATGGGCCGAATTTTGTAACTCGCCCTCAGGTTCATCTTTTTGTTCCTGCCTCGTTCTTTATCATGGATGTATGAATGAAAGTGGTTTAAAAAATTAGTCTTCAGGAGTGATGGGGGAACCATTTCTTGCTATGAAAAATGCATTGAATGACATTAGTGTGGCGAATGGACCGGAAAAGACGGAACGAAACGGTTTATATTGGTTGCTGGAAAAACCAGGTAATAAATATATTGGAGTAGAAATTACTTTCGAAGCTTTTGAAGATTCTTTGAGCAGTAATAAAGATTTGGCGTTGAATTGCGCTATTGATTACGCGTCATCGAAGCCTGAAAGTGAATGGAAGAGCACATCTACGGTTAAGCTGTCAGCGGCTGACATCAGAAACTGGCTACAAAAATAGTGCAAAAATTCTACTATCGTTTAGCAAACTCGTATGCAGCCAAACCAATCGCAGAATCAGCAGCAGCTCCAAGTAAAATACGACGACAAAACCCTCCAAGGCGTCTACTCTAACGCCGCGCAAGTCCAGTTCCAAAAGGAGGAGTTCGTCATCGACTTCATGAACCAGTTTCCGCCGATGGCCACGCTCAATGCTCGCGTCATTCTTTCTCCGGGGCACGCCAAGCGGCTCGCGGCGGTGCTCGACGGCGTCGTGAAGAATTACGAGGCACAGTACGGACCGGTCGAGGCGTCTTCGGCGCCGAACGAAATCGGATTTCCCACGAAGTAAGGCCGCAATGCCGACGGGCGAGCGGCAGGCGTCGACTAAAAACCGCAGACGTTAAGGTACGAGGCGAGGATTTTTAGGCGATGACTGCCGCTCGCCGCCCCGCATTACGAAACTCACTGACTTCCCAATGGCCCGCGACTACTACGAAATCCTCGGCGTGCAAAAGGGCGCTTCTGATGACGACATCAAGAAGGCTTTTCGCAAACTCGCTCACCAGTATCATCCGGACAAGCCGACGGGCGACGCGGAGAAGTTCAAGGAGATCAACAACGCCTATCAGGTGCTCGGTGACGCCGACAAGCGCGGCAAGTACGACCAGTACGGGCCGCAGTTCGAGCAGATGAACCAAGGCGGGTTCGGCGGCGGCCAAGGCTTTGGCGGATTCGGACAGGGCGGCGTCAACATGGATTTTGGCGACATCTTCGGCGAGATGTTCGGGGGCGGCGGGGGACGCGGCCGACGCGGGCCGGAGTCGGGGAGCAACATCCAGATGGACATGCATCTCGGTTTTTCCGAGGCGGCCTTCGGCGCGGACAAGGACGTGCGCGTGCACCGGCACATCACCTGCGACGACTGCGGCGGCAACGGCGCGGAGAAGGGCTCAAAGCGCATCGATTGCATGCAGTGCTCGGGGACGGGACAGGTTCGCAGGATTCAGCAGACCATCTTGGGCAGCTTTGCCACGGCGGCGGTCTGTCCTCGTTGTGAGGGCGCGGGCACGGTTCCCGAGAAGCCCTGCAAAAAGTGCCACGGCGAAGGCGTCACCAAGGGTGAGCGCAGCTTCAGCGTGAAGATCCCCGCGGGCATCAACGAGGGCGAAGTGCTGCGCGTGGGCGGCGAAGGCGAGGCGGCTCCGCACGGCGGACGCTCCGGCGACCTGTACCTGGCCATGCGCATCAAGCGCGACCCTCGCTTCGTGCGCGAAGGCTTCGACGTGAACAGCGAGTTGGAAATCGGCATCGCCCGCGCGGCGCTGGGCGGCACGGAGACGGTCGAGACGCTCGACGGTCCGGTGGAGCTGACCATTCCGCCCGGCACGCAGCCGGATGCGGTGTTTCGGTTGAAGGCGCGCGGCGTGCCGCACCTGAAACGCAGCGGACGCGGCGATCACTTGGTGCACATCACCGTGGTGATTCCCAAGAAGCTCACCAAGGAGCAGAGGAAGGCGCTGGAATCGTGGAATATTTAAATTCCGCGCAGCTGCTGCTATACTTTCGGCATTCCTATGTTTCTTCTCGAAACCGTCATCAGCTCCAGCTACGGCGGCATGAACGGCAACGCCAACGTGAACGCTCCGTTCGCGGCGGGCGCGGTTCGGCTCGGTCAGGACGCTTCTTCCTACTTGGCACACGTCAATTGGTCGTCGCCCAGCTGGGACTTGTTCATCGTGCTGTTCTTCATGGTGACCGTGTTCCTGTACGGCGTCTCGATGGGGCGCGAGCGCGTCATCGTCATCCTCGTCGGCATTTATATGGCGCTGGCCGTGGTCACCAATGCGCCGTACATCAATACCTTGGACAAGACCGCCAACACCGGAAACTTCTTTGCGTTCAAGGCGCTTACTTTTTTAGCGACGTTCGTGCTGCTGTTCTTCCTGCTGTCGCGCTCGGCCCTTTCGAAGACTTTCGGCGGCATCGCCGCTGGCAAGTGGTGGCAGGTGCTGCTGTTCTCCAGTTTCCACGTCGGCTTGCTGGTGAGCATCATCTTGTCTTTCCTTCCCGCAGAGTCGATCTCGCATCTGGCGCCGATGACTCGGCAGGCGTTCGCCTCGGACAACGGAAGATTTTTCTGGATCGTGGCGCCGATTCTGGCATTGGCCTTCGTGAAAAGCGACGAGATGAGAAAGCGTTGAGACGAAAAAGCGCCCCGCGAAGTGCGGGGCGCTTTTTTTGTTCGGTTACTTTGTCGGTGCGGGAGTCGGAGCCGGCGCTGGTACGGGAGCCGGCGCAGGCGTTCCGGACGGAGGAGTTCCGGGAGTCGGAAGGACCGCGGCGCCGCTGGGAGTCGGCTGGATGCTGACGTCGCTTGCGGCGAAGCTGGCAGCCTTGGAAATTTCCGCAGCCGAGGTCACCGTGACCGTCACTCCGTCGGACAGGTCGGACAGCTTGGCTTCTTTCGTCGTGAACGGCGTCGGTGGCGCCGGCGGCACTTCGCCGGCCTTGCCCGTCACTTTTTGCATGGCGGCGAAGAAATCCTTCTGCGCCGCATCCATCTCTGCGGGGCTTCGCTGCACGAGGGCGGAAAACTTCGTGGTGGCGGAGACCGTTATCGCGCGTTTGGCCGGTGCCGATGCGGCGAAGGGGTTCTGGGCCATCGGCGAAACTTCGATGTCGAAACCGTCGGCGCGGACGGCGGTCACTTTTCCCGTAAGCTGATGCGTCTCGACTTGCGGCGGGATGATTCCCGACGTCTGTAACTTCGCCTTGAGCGCGCTCGTCGTTTCTGTCGCTCCCTGGTTGTAGCCGGCTTTTTGGCCCATCGACGTTCCGAGGACGTAGCCGCCGATAAAGGTGGCCCCTGCAAAAAGCAGGGCGACGATCGGACCCGCTGACGGCTTGCGTGAAGGCATCTTTGCTGACGCGGAGCTCATGGACGGCGTCGGCTGGCGCGGTGCTGTTGCGCTGGGAAGCATAGTGCGAATTCTTAGGAGAATTGGAAAAGCTGTGGTGAGTATAGCTTTTTTCCTTGAGGCCTGCACGCTGACATCGTGTGGATAACGCGGTTACTGGGTGAGCGGCCATGAGTATGGTATAGTATCGATGATTTTTCCTTATCTTATGGCGGCAAAACGTAAGGCTACGCCAAAGAGTTCTCCCACACCGAGACGGAAGATTTCTGCTAAGAAAAGCGGGGGAGCGGCACGGAAAAGCGTCCGCGCCAGACGTGTGAGTCGACGTTCGGTGCCAACCGCCGAAGCTGTCGGCATTTTGGCGCCCGAACAATCTCTCCCGTCGGAAGTGCGCCGCGCGCAATCGTCGCCGTTTCGGCTCGTCGCCGCTTTTTTCGGTCTTGCCTTGGCGCTGATATCTGTCGGCGGATTCGTCATCCATACCGTCAATGCCGCCACCTACACGCCTCCGACGGCGCTTCCGCCGGGCGGGAACATTCCGGCCATCATTTGGAATCGCGCCACGTCATCCGGCACGCAGGTCAACGCGTCCATCGACATTGACGGCGGCGTTTCCTCCGGCGGCATGTCGCAGTTCGGCAAGAACACCTTGCCGCTCACCGGCTCGCAGAACCTCATCTACGGGAACGTGCAGAGCGGTACGGCCAACGCCTCGCTGCTGCTTTTGCAGAACAACGGCGTCACGAAGTTTCGCGTCGATCCCAACGGCAACGTCAGCTATGCGGGAGGAATTGCCGCTTCGGGATGCTTCGGCAGGGTTTTTCTCGGCTTGACGGCGTCAACATACACGCCGAGCCTCGCTGCCGTTTCGTCCGGCCCGAATGCGGGACTGGCAGGCTACTACTCTGCCGATAACGCGTGCGCTTCGCAGTACGCCGGCTCGCACGTCTGCAAGTCAGACGAACTGCTCGAGAGCATCCAATGCTCGACTCCGAGCGATCCCATCAGGACCAATGGCGGCAATTTTGCTTGGGTGAACTCCGGGCCTCCAGGCGCTTCGGCGTTCAATGCCAGCGATTGCCTTGGTTGGACCAGCGTCAGCGCATCGATTTTCGGGCGCGTCTGGGCGTTTGATAATGTCACCGGCGGAAGGGGGACGTTGACCGGCTGCAACATCCCCGTCGGGTTGAAATATGCCTGTTGCAAGTAAGCGGGCCGCGTTTTCATTTTTCTTTTTTACGGAGTAGTCTTATTCAATAGGATGCGGCGCTGAAAAAAGGCCTCACTTTCATTTGATTCGCCTATGCACAAACGCTTGTCGCAGTATCTAAGGTTTGCCATGGCAATGGCCTTCGCCATCTCTTCTTTTGCGTTCGTCAGTTTTGCCTCTGCCCAGACCTGTCCGTACAACAGCACGCAGGGCACGTGCGCCTGTCCCACCTCCGGTGGCGGCACCACTTGCTTCGGCGGTCTCGAGTATCGTTCCACCGATTCCACCTGCCAGTCGGACTCCCGTCCGTGTGCGGCCAATCAGCTGTACAACTGCGCCTCTCTCAGCTGTTCCTGCAATACCGCTTCGTACCCGTGCGGCGGCTGCTCGGCGGCGACGTCCACCGTCGGTGCCGCCTGCGCCTCGACGGTCGGCGCGACATACGTCGACCAGTGCAGCACCTGCGCGTGTCCCGCAGGCACTACGATGTGTTCTTCGGCAAATAAGTGCGTGGCCAATCGCGTCTGTCCTGCCGGTAGCACCTGGGACGTCTGCTCCGACACTTGCCTTAACCCTTACGTGCTCATCAGTCCGGGAGCTTTGCAGAGCGGTTACATCAACGTCAGCGGCGATATCAAGTCGACTGGCGGCGATGCGTATCTTTCCAGCGGCAAGGCCGTTCGTATCGATGGCCCCGGAGTCACCCAGCTTAACGTCGGCAATTGGGGTTCGGGCGCAGCCGGTCTCAGCATGAACGTGTTTGGCAGCGTGTTCACGAACGGAAACGGTCTTTCGACGTTCGCGTCGGATGTCGCCGTCGGTCCGGGCGTCATCGAGACGAGCCAGCTCTGTCTCGGTAACGGCACGAATTGCCGTACGGCTTGGCCATCGACTGCTGACTTTGATCCGTCCTACGTCAACGTGACGGGTGACACCATGACCGGTCCTCTCGCTCTGAATACCGCCGGCCGTGCGCTTAGTTTGGGCGGCGCGACTGGTGCCGTCGGCGATTCCAGGTTGCAGATTTCCGCGGCTTCCAGCAACGAGGCGCTGCACATCGTCTCGGCCAGCAATTGGAGCCCGCTGACCATCAGGGAAAGCACCAACACCACCGACATTTTCCGTATCGATCAGAACGGCGTCCTGCAGGTGGGCAACGTCCCATGGGCGAGGCTTTCCGGTTTTCCGGCGGCTTGCCCTTCGGGTCAGTTTGCGACCACCGTGGGCACGACGCTTACTTGCGCGACTCCTGCGATGACCGGCCTTCTCCTGTCGTCGGGCGCGGGCGTGGGGAAAATCCTCACTTCTGACGCCGTGGGCAATGGTACCTGGCAGGCGCCGGCTGCGGCGCCGGTCACCTCCGTTTCCGGTTCCGGCGCTGGCGTTTCCGTGGTTCCTACGACCGGTGCCGTCGTCGTGAGCAATACCGGCGTTACGTCGGCGGTTGCCGGTATGGACATCGCGCTTTCGGGCGGGACCGGTGCCGTCACCATCAACGATGCTTCCACGCTTCAATCCGTGACCGACCGAGGCTCGTTGACGACGAACGGCCTCACCGTTACTGCTCCTGTCATCGGCGTGAACGCATCCGGCGCAGCGGAAGGAGTCGTCGCTCATGGCGGAAACTACGGAGTGCTTGCTGACGGCGTAAATGGAGTGGAGGGCATTTCCACTTCCGCGGGGTCTTACGGCATCATGGGCTTCTCGCAAGTCGATCCGGTTTCGGGAACCGGAGTCTACGGCAACGGACATGGCACCGGAGTCTACGGGACTGGCGGCAGTACCGGTGTTTTCGGGTCAGGCAGCACGTACGGCCTTTACGGTCAGGGAGTCTCCTATGGCGCCTACGGCACCGGCGGTATTTACGGCGTGTGGGGGAACTCTACCTTGGCGGGCTCGGACGGCGTGTACGGATCAGGCCCTTCCGCAGGCGTTGAGGGTTTGAGCAACTACGGTTTTGGCGGCAAGTTCACCTCTACTGCGGCCAACGGTATCGGCGTACAGGCGACCGGGCCAAATTACGGCATTTCCGCATCTTCGCCTTCGGGAGCCGGTTACTTCGCCAATACCTCAGCTGCCGGCACGAGCGCGTTCCTCGCCTACGGTTCTTACTCGTTTCTTGGTTTGGGTACCCTGTACAATAGCGGCACCGGCATATTTCAGGGGAATTTGAGCACGGGAGCGACCCTGACGGGCGGTGCCATCGTTTCGAACAGCACCATCTCGACCCTTTCTCTCACGACGAACGGCGACGTCAACGTCAATAACGGCTGGGTCCGCGTGAGCGGAAATCAAGGACTCTTCTTCCAGTCTTACGGCGGCGGATGGTTCATGGCTGACGGTACCTGGATCCGTTCCTTCGGCAGCAAGCCGGTCTACATGGACACCGGTTTTGACACCGGCGCAGGCTCTGGAGTCGGTTGTTACGGCGGTCTCGGTGCCGGTTATACGATGCGCGTCTGCGGCACGCTCGACGTCACCAGCTACATTTGGGACTCCGGACCGGTCTATGCTACGGGTTACTACTCTTCATCCGATCGCCGAGTGAAGGAAAACGTGAATCCGTTCACCGACGGCCTCGACACCCTCGAGAAGATCAATCCGGTCAATTACACCTACAACGGTCTCGGTGAAACCGTGAAGGGTCACCATGGAGTCGGTGTCATCGCGCAGGAACTCGATAAGGTCGCGCCGTATGCGGTGACCACGCGGAAGGGCAAGCTGCATCCGGACGACCAGACGGATACCGACATCTACGCAGTCGATCCGTCGTCGCTCATCTTCGTGAACATCAACGCGATCAAGGAAGTCAACGCCAAAGTCGACGCCAAGGATGCCAAGATCAGCGAACTTGAAGCGCGCATCAGTGCGCTGGAGGCGAAGCTCGGAAAATAAGGACGAATGACTCGATGCGAAAAGCGTCCCGCATCAGCGGGGCGCTTTTCGTTCCTCCCATCTTTCCAGTTCCTCCGCCGCGTGTTACGCTCACGCCGATATGCTTCGTTTTCATGACTCGCTGTCAAAGACCGAACAGCCGTTCAAGCCGCTTAAAAAGGGGCGGGTGACGATGTACAATTGCGGCCCCACGGTTTACGACTACGTCCACATCGGCAATTTGCGGTCGTTTTTGTTGGCTGACTTGCTGCGCCGTTATTTGGAATATCGCGGCTACGAGGTGACCCAGGTGATGAACATCACTGACGTGGGTCATATGCTGGCCGATGCGGACGAAGGAGAGGACAAGATGGAAGTGGCCGCCGAGAAGGCCGGAAAGACGCCTGCCGAAGTCGCGCAATTCTATGCCGATTCGTTTTTTCGCGACATCGGACGCATGGGCATGATGCCGGCAAGCGTCTATCCCAAGGCCAGCGATCATGTGCCGGAGATGATCGCCATCATTTCCAAACTGCTCGAGAACGGTCATGCGTACAAGGTTGAGAAGGACGGGGGAGTCAGCGTCTACTACGACGTCACCTCCTTCAAGGAGTATGGCAAGCTCTCCGGCAACACGCTGGACGCTCTCGATGCCGGCAGCCGCATCGAGGTGCGCGACGAAAAGCGCCATCCGGCCGACTTCGCGCTGTGGATCCACAATCCCAAGCACTTGCTGCAGTGGGAAGCGCCGTGGGGCAAGGGCTATCCCGGCTGGCATATCGAGTGCTCGGCCATGGCCACCAAATATTTGGGTGAGACCATCGACATCCATACCGGAGGCGAGGACAACAAGTTTCCGCATCACGAGTGCGAGATCGCCCAATCAGAAGGTGCCAGCGGAAAGACCTTCGTCAATTATTGGCTGCACGCCACGCATCTGCTGGTAGACGGCGTCAAAATGTCCAAATCAAAGGGAAACTTTTACACGCTCGATGATCTCGTGGCCCGCGGGCATGATCCGCGCAGCGTCCGCTACCAGCTGCTTTCCACGCACTATCGATCGTCGCTCAATTTTACGCTGCACGGTCTTGACGGCGCTCGTGCCGCCTTGGCTCGTCTCGATGCCCTGGCTGACGCGGTCAGGCAGTCCACGCCGCAAGAAGAAGGCGCCGACGATGCCGAAGCAAAGAAGGCCGTCGATGCCTTCGTCGAAGCGCTCGACGACGATCTCAACGTCGCCGAGGCGCTCGCTGCCGTCTTCGAGTTCATCCGCGTCACCAACGACCGCATCGCCAAGGGTGAGTTTACCAAGAAGGCCCGCGAGGCCGCCATCGCCTTTATCGCTGACGTCGGCAGCGTGCTCGGTTTCGCCTTCGGTGCCAGCACCGACGAAGCCGATGTTCCGGCAAGCATTCTCGCGCTGATCGAAAAGCGCGACGAGGCACGGCGCGAGAAGCGTTTCGCCGAGGCCGATACGGTGCGTGACGAGCTCAAGAGTCGCGGGTATCTGGTTGAGGATACTCCGGAAGGGCGACGCATCAAGCGAATTTGACGCAACGAAAAAACCGGCGCATGCCGGTTTTTTCGTTCATTTATAACCACTTTTTCCGCTTCAAGAATATCACGATGACCAGCATCGTCACGAAGATGCACCCGATCATCAGCCAAAAGTCGTTTTGCATTCCCGTCAGGGGCATGTGCACCGCCTTCATGCTGAAGATGGCAGCTACCAAGGTCATCGGGAAGATGATGAAGGCCAGCGCGGTCAGCGTCTTGGTCGCCTGGGTGGCGCGATATGACACCAGTGCCAGGTGCGCGTCGTAGAGCGCGGAGATGGTATCGCGGTCGTTTTCCAGGAAGTCGCGGATTTCTCGGCTGTGGGTGTTGATGTCGTCCACTTGCAGCCGGTACTCGTCCATCGAGAAAAGCGTGTTTCCCTTCTCCAGCAGCTTGCGCAGCACGTTGTCTGATCCCTGCATGGTCTTGCGGAAGCCGACGACGCTGGTGCGGATACGCAGCATCTTCTTGGTGATGTCGCCGTCGATTTCGTCGAACAGTTCGTGTTCCACGCCGATCAACTCGTTGGAAAGTTCGGTGACCATCGGGAAGCAGGCGACCGTGAGGCCGTGGATGACGTCGAGCGACAGGCGCATGGCCGTATCCCCGGAACGTATGGTGCAGGTGCCCGTGTCGGCATTGCAGGCGTCGGTCAGCGAGGTGAGCGTGGGATGCGTGCCGCGATGGCTGGTAACCACGAAGTCCTTGCCGATAAAGAAGTCCACTTCGTAGGGAACGATGGTACGCGAGATGCTGTCGAAGATGGGGTAGAGCAGGACCAAAAAAAGGTAGTTGTCGCGGCGCAGCATCTTTGGGCGCTGAAACGGCGGCAGGCAATCCTGAAGATCCTCTTCCTGAAAAAACGGAAAAAGCGCCTTGAGGTCTTTCAGGGCTGCTTGGTTTGGGTCGAGCACGTTGTGCCAGACTACCGGTCCGCCGGTATGCACCTGCTGCACGCGGCTCTTCGGTTTTTTTACGGCATCGTTACGTTTGGCCATGCTGGCATCATAGCATTTTATGTGTGGCGTCAACCAGCGTGATTGGGGAGAACTCTCGTTGTTGAGGTGGGAGGCGGCTTCGTGGTATGCTTTAGGCGGATACTCAGGTCAGTCACTTATGTTGAACGGTGAAACGGGAGCGGAGTTGGGTGCAGAAAAGCCGCCAGAAAGTCCGAATGCTCCCGAATCCGGAAGAGAAATCGAATGGCGCGAGAAGGCACCTCAGGAAGGCGTCGAAGTTCGCGTTCCCGAACCGGTTCCGTCGCCGGCGATTGAAGTCGCCCGTTCGTCCGTTCCTACGCCCGCTCCCGAACCCAAAGACGAAGCTCGCATGAAGGTGGAGCGCGCCCTGGAAGAAAACCTTTGGGAGCTCTACTTTGCCCTTCCCAAAGAGTCGCGCGTCCGTTTCCGGGCCGAAGGCGAACGTACCGCCGCCCAGATGCGCGCCATGATCGATAAAAAGAACGTTCGTCCGCATGCCGTCCACGCCGTCATCGACCATTGGCTCAAGACCATTCCCAAGGTGAACCCGTGGTTCCTGTTGCAGGAAGGGAAGATCAAGACGGATACGGTCATGACGCTCGTCAGGGAACGGCGGGCCGCCGACGGAGAGTAGACATCTTTCAACCTCCATTACGATGCCACTAGCGCTGTTCCAATTCGCCGTCTCAACCAACCTGGACGCCACGTCCGTGATGGATTTCGCATTAAGCCCGTCGGGTATCGGCTTGATGCTGCTTTTGGCGGCGTGCATCGTCGCCGGCGTCGTCTTCGCCGTCGTTCGCGCGCACTTGCGCAAGAAGTACCAATCCGACGTGGCGTTCAAGATGAACGTGATGTTGGTGACGGTTCCCAAGGAGCAGGCAGAGAAGGGCGAGTCCGGCCAGCAGGAAAAATCCCTGCAGCAGGTGCAGGAGAAGATCGCCATCATGGAAAACGTGTTCGCTTCCATCGGCGGACTCACGGCAGAACGCGGTCTCAAGGCCTGGATGGTGGGACGCTCCGATGCCGTTTCCTTCGAAATCGTCGCAAAGGACGGGCTGGTGTCGTTCTACGTGGCCGCGCCTCATCACCTCAAGGAGTTCGTCGAACAGCAGATACACGGCCAGTATCCGCTGGCGCAGGTCGAACCCGTATCCGATTACGATATTTTTTCGCCGCAGGGCGTGGCGCTCGGTGCGCGCATGGTCTTCAAGCGCCAGCATTTCTTCCCCATCAAGAGTTACAAAAAGCAGGACAGCGACCCGCTCAACGTGCTCACCAACGCCTTGGCAAAGGTGGAAAAGACCGACGGCGCCGCGATTCAGATCGTGGTGCGCTCGGCAAAGAAGGCCTGGCGGACGCCTGCGCTGGCGGTGGTGAAGGGGATGCACGAGGGCAAGACGCTCAAGGAGGCCATGTCCGGCGCGGGATTCCTGACGATGCTCGGTTCGATGTTCGCTCCGACCAAGAAGAACGAGCCAAAGAAGGAGCCGCGCAAGATGAGCAGCGCCGAAGAGGAGATGGTCAAGGCCATCGACGACAAGGCTTCCAAGCTCGGTCTCGACGTCATCATCCGCGTGGTCACTTCGGCCCCGACCCAGTCGGCCGCGTCCAATTACCTCAACAACATCCTCAACGCCTTTTCGCAGTACAACATTCCGCAGTACGGCAATCAGATTGCCAAGGGTGCCACCGGCAACAAGGTCATCCGCGATTTCATCTTCCGTCACTTCGACGAAAGGCATGAAATGGTCATGACCGGAGAAGAACTCGCCAGCCTGTGTCACTTTCCGCTGTCATCCACCGAAACGCCCAACATCCGCTGGCTTGGCGCCCGCAAGGCACCGCCGCCGCCAAACCTTCCCAAAGAAGGCCTGCATTTGGGATTCGTGGAATATCGCGGCGAAAAGACCCAGGTCTTCATCAAGAAGGAGGACCGCTTCCGCCACATGTACCTGATCGGCAAGTCCGGCTCCGGTAAGTCGGAGTACATCGCCACCATGGCCGTGCAGGACATCAAGAACGGCGACGGCGTCTGCATCATCGATCCGCACGGCGACCTGGTGGAAACGGTCTTGGCCTGCATCCCCAAGGAGCGCGCCGACGACGTCGTCATCTTTGACCCGTCCGATCTTGATCGGCCCGTCGGTCTCAACATGATCGAGGCTCCCAGCGACGAGATGAAGGATTTCGTCTGCGGCGAAATGGTGGCCATCTTCTACAAGCTGTTCGGTGCCGAGATGATCGGTCCGATGTTCGAGCACCAGATGCGCAATTACATGCTCACCCTGATGTCCGACAAGGAGAACCCCGGCACCATCGCCGAGATTCCGCGCTTGGTCTCCGATGCCGCGTTCCAAAAGGAGTGGCGCGCCAAGATCACGGACCCGGTAGTCAGGTCGTTCTGGGAAAACGAGATGGACAAGACTTCCGACTTCCACAAGTCCGAGATGCTCGGCTATCTCATCTCCAAAGTCGGACGCTTCGTGGAGAACTCGATGATGCGCAACATCATCGGCCAGCAGAAGTCGGCCATCGACTTCACCGACATCATGAACAACAAGAAGATCTTCCTGGTGAACCTGTCTAAGGGAAAGATCGGCGACATCAACGCCAACTTGCTCGGCCTGATCATCGTCACCAAGCTGCAGATGGCCGCCATGGGCCGCGCGAACATCACCGACAAGTCCAAGCGGAGTGACTTCTTCCTCTACATCGACGAGTTCCAGAATTTCATCACGCCGTCCATTGCCACCATCTTGTCCGAGGCGCGCAAATACCGGCTGTCGCTGATCGTCGCGCACCAGTACATGGGGCAGCTCGCGCCCAAGGGCGATTCGGAAATCCGCGATGCCGTGCTCGGCAACGTCGGCACCATGCTGATCGGACGCATCGGCATCGAGGACGCCGAATTGCTGGAAAAGGAATTCGCGCCGACCTTCACGGCCTTCGACTTCGTGAACGCGCCGAGTTTCTCGTGGTACTCCAAGATCCTCATCGACAACGTCGGTTCCAAGCCGTTCGTGCTGAAGGCCCCGATGCCGGTCAAGGGCGATAAGCGCATCGCCGATGCCCTCAAGCAGCTGTCGCGCCTCAAGTACGGACGCGATCGCAGCGTCGTCGAGTCGGAAATCCTGGAGAGGACTCAGCTCGCAAAACAGCCTTAAAAGCAGGGGAATTGACCCTCCAAAAAGACGGTGCTACTCTGCGAATGTCGTGCGGCCAAACGGTTTCCGTAATAAACATAAAAACTGCCACTATGGATGACCAGTCTTCAGCGCCGATGTTTGATTTCATTCAGTCTTTGCAGCACAAGCCGGTCGAAGCGGCCGTCACGGCCGTCAAAGAGCCGCCTGTCGACGTCGCGTCGGCTGTCGTCACGGGCGGTCGTGGCGTCAGCGTGACGCTTACTGAGGCGACACAGGCTCCGACGGAGGCGGATTCTTCCGCTCCGGCCGTCCATGCCAACAAGGTCCGCATCATCGCCAAGGCGTTGCACGCGATGGCGCAGAACATTGCCAATATCATTCGCCTGCTCGAGGAAGATGCTTCTGT
>JAHFIW010000024.1 GCA_023246195.1 bacterium | reverse complement strand
AATCTTGGAAAGCCTCGGCGCGGAGATCAGGGAAATTTCGCTTCCGCATTCCGTTTACGCGCTGGCCGTCTACTACGTGCTGATGCCCTCGGAAGTCAGTGCCAACCTGTCACGGTTCGACGGCATTCGTTACGGGACGCGCATGGCGGGGGAGACACTGGAGGATACGTATCGCCAGTCGCGCAGCCGGGGTTTCGGCAAGGAGGTGCGACGTCGCATCATGCTCGGCACCTTCGCGTTGTCGTCCGGCTATTATGACGCGTATTACCTCAAGGCGTTAAAGGTACGCCGACTCATCACCGACGATTTTTCCAAGGCATTCAAGGACGTGGACGTCATCGTCACTCCGACGTCGCCGGTTCCGGCATGGAACATCGGCGAAAAGACGGACGATCCGCTGTCCATGTACCTGGCAGACATTTACACCGTCTCGGTCAACGTGGCCGGACTGCCGGGCATCAGCGTTCCCTGCGGATTCTCCAAGGGGTTGCCGGTCGGCCTGCAGCTTATCGGCAAGCACTTCGACGAAAAGACGATCCTCAACGCGGCGCATGCCTACGAGATGGCAGCCGGACTTAAAAATGCACTGCGGCCTCCGCAGGCTTGATCTTACGACTATGGCCATGAAAGCTACGCGCGTCATTTCCAAGAAGTCTCCCAATAAGGGCGTTTCGAGTTCCAAGGTGAAGCCTGCCGGCGAATCCGGCGCTTCCTACGGCAAAAAGGCCAGCCACGACGGCAGCTCGGTGAACGCCCGCGACGGCAAGAAGGCGCCCGTATCCGCCGACTCGCGCGACTTCAAGGGCGAACTGATCATCGAGGGCAAACTCACTTCCGAACAGAAGGCCGAGATCTTGTCCATCGCTCGCAATACCGGCAAGACCGGTCCGCGCAATGCCGATGAGCGCGTGGTGCGTATCGACGACAAGGCGGGCAGGCTCCGCATCCTCACCTCGGGTAACGAACTTGCGGTTTCCATCGGCAAGCGCGTCCATCACTCGCACAAGGGCGGCAAGCTGACCATCGTCTGGGCTTCGGACGAACTTCCGGTCCGCGTGCATTGGGTGAAGGGCGGAAAGGCCTAGTCCCGAATCTTCGTATGCAAGTTACCGTTGACGTCGGCAGCGCGCTTCAGACGATAGGGGTCGTCGTATTTGCGCTGCTCGTCGTCGGCGTCTTCATCATGCTGGTTAGTCGTGTGCGTAACTTTTTTGCTTCGCGCAGTTTTGAAGTCAGCGACCGCAAGGGCATGCAGCGACGCTGGGTTCAAATCGCGGAAATGTTGGACCAGCCGGGGGAGTTGAGCCGCAAGATGGCCGTTCTCGAGGCCGACAAGTTGCTCGATACCGCGCTCAAGTCCTTGGCCATGAGCGGCGAAACGCTGGGGGAGCGCCTCAAGTTCGCGCAGTACAAGTATCCCGAGTTGCGCGACGTCTGGTGGGCCCATCGCATCCGCAACCAGCTGGCGCACGAGGCAAGTTATCATCTCGAGGCCGGCATGGCCAAGAGCGCGCTTAAGGCGTTCGAGAAAGCGCTCAAGCGCCTTGGCGCAATCTGATTTCATGATTCCGTATTTTCGCATCACGTCTTTTCCGCTCGGCCCCGTGCACATCCAAGTGTGGGGTTTGATGGTCGCCACCGGCATGATCGCGGCGATTGCCCTGGGTTGCCGGGAGTCAAAAAAGCGCGGGCTCGACCCCGACGCGTTCTTTGATTTCGCTTCCTGGATCATGGCATTCGCGCTGATCGGCGCACGATTATTCCACGCTTTCGCCTATGCGCCGGCCATCTACCTGGCAAACCCCATCCGGCTGCTCTACGTTTGGGAAGGCGGCATGTCCAGCGTCGGCGGTTTCCTCGGAGCCGTCTTCGGAGCCTGGCTGTTCATCCGACGCCGCAAAGTCTCTTTCAAAGCCTACAGCGATGTGGCTTGCTACGCCTTGCCCCTCGGTTACGGCATAGGCCGCATAGGCTGTTTCCTCATTCACGACCATCCCGGCACGCTCTCGCACAGCCTGTTAGCCGTAAACTATCCCAACGGTTCGCGCCTGGACCACGGCCTGCTCTTGTCCATCGTGGGCTTCACGATGTTCGGAGCTTTCTGGCTCATCAACCGTCAAAAAGGAAAGGGCATCAGCGCCGAAAAAGGTTTCCTCCCGCTTTTCATGATATCCTACGGCGTCATCCGTTTTATCCTGGATTTCTACCGGGCCACGGACGTGCCGGGTTCAGACATCAGATACGCAGGCCTCACCCCTGCACAGTACGCCACCGCTGCGATGGCAATCGCGGGAGTCGTGTTGCTCATGAAGTATCGCCGTTCCGCGAAAGCTACGATGCCGGTGCCGCCATCATCACCCAAATGAAAAAGTGCGGCCATCCTTTATGCACCTCCCTTTTTTCGGTAAAAACGCAAAACGTGAAGAGCGTCGTCTTGCCGCAGCGACGTTCATCATCGGCATCGGCGTAATGGCCGTGGAAATCACCGCCTCGCGCCTGCTCGCTCCGTACTTCGGCGCGAGCATGTACGTCTGGACCAGCCTCATCGTCACGGTGCTGCTGGCCATGTCCGTCGGGTATTATCTCGGCGGCAACGCCGCTGCCAAGGGCATCGGCGGCGATGCCGTAGGCTACCTCGCCTGCGTGGCCGCGTCGCTGCTGGTGATGGGCATGATCGCCGTTCCTCATTTCTCCAGCGCCATCTCGGGCTTGCTGGTCGGCGTGTCGAGCGCGACGGTGGCACTGTTCGTCGGATCGCTGCTGGTGGCGCTCGTCGTTTTCGCCACGCCGGTGTTCCTGATGGCCATGGCCGGACCCATCCTGCTCAGGGAGTGGTCAGCGCTCGGTGACGTCGGTGCCGTCTCCGGTCGTTACTTCGCCATTTCCACTGCCGGCAGCGTCATCGGCACGGTCGCGCCGACGCTGGTGCTGGTACCGCTCATCGGCGCACGCGAAACCATGTACTCGGTAGCGGCGATGTTCCTGCTGCTGGCCATATTCCTGCTCCCCAAGCGCCGTAAGTTCGTGGCGCTTCTTGCTGCCGGTTTGGCTGTGGTGGCGCTGTCCTTGCCGCACAGTTTACCGGCGAGCGTGGTCATGGAGCGCGAATCGCCCTACCAGCTTATCCGCGTCGCGCAGATTGACGATGGCCGGCGTTTGCTCATTTTCAACGAAGGCTCAGGCATTCAATCGGTCTACGTCCCCGGAGGCGGCAGGACCGGTTTTTATTTTGACTACGCCGGTATCCTGCCGTTGCTTCGGCCGGAGCAGAAAGGTCCGCACAAGGCGGTCATCGTCGGCTTTGCCGGCGGCTCGGTTGCAGCGCGCTACCGTTCGTTCGCGTCCGGCCGCGACATCAGCATTACCGGCGTGGAAGTGGATCCGGCGGTCATCGAGACCGCGCGCAAGTACTTCGGCGTCGATGACGCCAAGGTCAACATCATCAATCAGGATGGCAGGCTGTTCTTCGCCACCACCTACGACACCTTTGACGTGGAGTTTATCGACGCCTACAGTACGCAGCTGTACATTCCGCCGCATCTGGCGACCGGCGAATTTTTTGCGCTGGCCAAGCGCAGGCTCAACAAGGACGGCGTTTTCGCCATGAACGTCAACGCGCCCGGCGAGGACTCGCGCCTGCTCAAGGCCATGGCCAACACCGTGGCCGGCGAGTTTCGTTACACCATGGTGGTGCCCATCAAGCAGTCATGGAACCACCTCATCCTGGCCAGCGACGCGCCCTTCGACCTTCCCCGCGTGGCTTACGACGTCCCTGATGCCTACTCCGACGTGAAGGCATCGCTGCTGGGCGCGTACGAAGTCACTCACGACTCGCGGGCCGAAGTCTTCACCGATGACCGCGCGCCTATCGAGTTCCTGACTGATGCCATGGTCTTGCAGCAGACTTGGCAGCACGGCAATTAGGGTTGACCTTTGCGTCAAAACGTGTCGAACTGACCGAGATTCACTCATATCCACCGCTATGGTTTCCCTTAAGATTCTCAAACGTTCCAAAAAGTCCCGTGCGCGCCTTGGGATTCTCAAGACGCCGCATGGCGAAGTCGAGACGCCGACGCTCGTCGGCGTCGCTACGCAAGCGACGGTAAAGGCGCTGACCGTCGATCAGGTGAAGGCGACGGGCACGGGTCTGCTCATCTGCAACACCTTCCATCTGCATCTCAAACCGGGCGAGCAGGTGGTAAAGAAGGCGGGCGGCCTGCACAAGTTCATGGGCTGGAAAGGTCCGCTCATGACCGATTCCGGCGGCTATCAGGTGTTCAGCCTCGGTTTTGGACGCGATTTTGGCGTCGGTAAGATCGCGCATGCCCCGTCAAAGCACAAGGTCGGCCTCAAGCAGCAGCCCAAGCTGCTCAAGATCACCGAAGAGGGCGTCGCCTTCACCTCGTATCTCGACGGCAGCAGGATTTTCCTGACGCCGGAAAAATCGATGCAGATCCAAGCGGCACTCGGTGCGGACATCGCCTTTGCCTTCGATGAGTGCACGCCGCCGTTGGCCGACCGCGCCTACACGGTGCAATCGATGGAACGCACGCATCGCTGGGCCGAGCGTTGCCTGAAAGCGCGTGATCCCAAGCAGGCCGTCTTCGGCATCGTGCAGGGAAGCAAGTTCAAGGACCTTCGAACCCTGAGCGCCCGCATCATAGCCGCGATGCCTTTCGACGGCTTCGGCATCGGTGGTGAGTTCGGTTACTCGAAGAGCGACATGTCGGCCATGCTCCGAGTGGTCGTCAAGGAGCTGCCCGACAATAAGCCGCGCCATCTCCTCGGCGTCGGTCATCCGGAAGATTTGGCGAGAGTGGTCAAAGAAGGCGTCGACACCTTTGACTGCACCGTCCCCACGCAGTACGCGCGTCACGGCACGGCCTTCACGTCGTCGGGCCGGATCGAGATAACCAAGTCGCGTTATCTCGCCGACAAAAAGCCGTTGGATCCGAAGTGCGAATGCAGCACCTGCGCGACGTACTCGCGCGCGTACCTTTGCCATTTGATGCGTTCAAAAGAGAACACCGGCGGAACGCTCGTGACGATTCACAATCTGTATTATTTCCAAGCGTTGATGGCGAAGATTCGGAGTGACATCAAGAAGGGGCGGATGTAGCCTGGCACGTCTCGGATGCGCCCGGCTGATTGCGGGCGTCATGAATCTACGGCCAGGCGGAATGAAAGAAACGTATCGTGTATGGACTTCGAGAAGCTGCTCGCGCAATACGACTACGAACATCCGGAGAGCGCCGTCGCGCTCGCGCCGGCTTCGCCGAGGGATTCGGCTCGGCTTTTGGTATTGCGACCGGACGGAAGTGAGAGCGATGACACGTTTCGTAATCTGCTGAAGTATCTCCCTCCGAAGTCGGTGCTGGTGATGAACGAGACGAAGGTGATTCCGGCCCGATTGGAAGTCTCGAAGCCGACGGGCGGAAAAGTGCGTTTGCTTTTCGTCCGTGAGGCCGGTGCGAGGAAGTTCTACGCGCTCGCGGATCGGCCGATCGATGAGGGTTCCCTGCTCGCCGTTGTTCCGCGGCTGCAGTTTGAGGTCGTGCGGCGTGAGGGGACCGAGTGGCTCATGAACGTTCGCGGTTCGTCTTCCCCCCTGTCGATCTTCAAGAAATTCGGGCGCACGCCGATTCCGCCGTACTTGAAGGCGACTCCGCTCAGGGAAAAGATTTTGCGTGAAAAATATCAGACGGTTTTCGCGAAGCATGAAGGGTCGGTGGCCGCGCCGACGGCTTCTTTGCACTTCACTCCGCGACTGCTCAAAAAAATCCGCGCGGCCGGGCACAGCATCGTCAACGTCACCTTGCACGTAGGACTCGGCACTTTTGCGCCGCTGACTCCGCAGCATCTTGCCGAAGGAAAACTCCACGAGGAGCGCTTTGAGATTCCGGCGGCGACGGCGAAGGCCGTCGCCGCGGCCAAGAGGCAGGGGAGGCCGGTCATCGCCGTCGGCACCACGGCCTGTCGTGCCGTGGAGTCCGCGGCAAACGCGAAGGGCTTACTCGCCAAGCGCGCCGGCAAGACGCGCCTGTTCGTCACCCCCGGCTATCGCTTCAAGATCGTCGACGGTCTCATCACCAATTTTCATGTCCCCAAGTCCAGCCTGCTGATGCTGGTCTCGGCTTTCGTGGGGCGCGGACGTCTGCTCGACGCCTATCGCCGCGCCATCGCCCGCGGCTTCCGGATGTTCTCGTTCGGCGACGCCATGCTCATTTTGCCAAAAACCGGCAAAAAATGAGCATCCGTCATCGGTCTCTCGGGCGCGCGGTACCCTGGGGACAAGAACCGTTTTGACGACTTGTCCGTATCTCGGCGGTCGGGTA
Source organism: bacterium (assembly GCA_023246195.1). Taxonomy (GTDB): domain Bacteria; phylum Patescibacteriota; class Patescibacteriia; order SG8-24; family SG8-24; genus JAHFIW01. The sequence continues at coordinate 14,587 of JAHFIW010000024.1, read as the reverse complement.
ATGTCGAAAAAGTCCTTTCAAAGGAGAAAGACGATGCAAGGTAAAAGCCTGTTTCTGCGTTGGTCGCTGTTCATGAGCCTCGTGGTCATCGCGGTTTTTATCGGGGTCACTCTCGGTTGGACCTCGTCTCTTGCCAGCGACCCGACGCACGTCACGTTGGTCACGCTCAGCGTCTTTTCGCTGGCGACCGCCTGGTGCGGACGTCTGGCCTGGAAGCTGTCCAACGGCCAAGATCCGGAAGAGGTCGAGGAAGCGCTGGCGCACGGCTGGTTCGCCTCGAGCCTGTGCGTGAGCGTCGGTCTCATCGGCACGGCCATCGGGTACTACGTGATGCTCAAGAACGGCGCGGCCGTCGGTGATCCGAGCGAGGTCATCCGTCGCGCCTTTGCCAACACCAGCATGGCCATCATCAACACGGTCTTCGGCGCCGTCTGCGGCGTCATCGTGGAGGTGCAGAGCCACTTCATCGGCACGGCCATCGTCAGGGCCAAGCGCGAGCAGGCGAAGGACGGCGAAGAATCATGATTCGGCGGCCGCAAATCTTCGGCAAGACGCTGTTCGTCGACCTGATGATGAGCACGCTCGTGGTCGTCACCGCGCTTCTGATGGCTTCGAATGCCGTCGAGAAGAGCAAGAAGACCGTCGAGGCCGCCAATCTCAGCACGGAGGGAGAGTTCGCCGTCCTCATGGATTGGCCGAACGACTCAAAGGACGACATCGACCTCTACGTGCGCGATCCCAACGGCAACATCGCGTACTTCCGCAGCCGTGATACCGGCCTGATGCATCTCGAACACGACGACCGCGGCGCGAGCGGTGACTCGGTCACCACCAGCAGCGGAACCGTCGCCGTCGAGACCAACGAGGAGCGGACGATCATCCGCGGCATCATTCCCGGCGAGTACGTGGTCAACGTGCACATGTACAACAAGCAGTCGCCCGGTGACACGCCGGTGACTGTCCGTCTGGTCCGCCTGAAGGGCATGGACGCGGAAGTCGTGACGCGCGTGCGCGTGCTGAAGCGGGACGGCCAACAGTCGACGGCTTTCCGCTTCACTCTTCACGAAGACCGGTCCGTCACCGATATCAACGAATTGCCTTCCGTCATGGTCGGCGAGGGAGGTGAGTGATCATGGAAGACAGGACCCTGGCGATCCCCATCGCCTTCATCTTGCTCGCGGCGCTGCTTTGCTGGATGCTCATCGGAGCCAAGGGCAAGTGGTGGCTCAAGCTTGCCACCATCCTGATCGTGCCGGGCTTCGGCTTGGCCGTCTGGGGCTCGATCTCCAGCTACAAGGGCTGGCCGACGGCAAGCGAACCGCCCGAGAAGGCGCTTCTGGTCGGCGGTATCGTCCGCGAACCGGACGCGAAGAAGGATGACCCCGGCGCGATTTACCTTTGGCTGATACCTCTCAAGGGAGACGGCCATTCGAATCTCAACCCGCTCGATTACGTGTCGAGCGGGGCCGAACCGCGCTCGTACAAGTTGCCGTACACGCGGCAGCTGCATGATGCCGTCAACGACGCTCAAGCGGCCGAAAAGGACGGTCGTCCGATGCTGTTTCAGCGCACCGGCAAAAAGAACGGCCGAGGCGGCGCCCGCGGCAATTCACAGGACGATTCTGCCGAAGGCGACGAATCGGGCGCGTCCGGTACTCCGGGCGGCGGCAGCGGCAACCCGGAGGAGGGAGAGTACAAGTTCTACGATCTCCCTCTGCCGACTTCTCAGCCCAAGCCGTAGGAACGACAGTCATGGCCCGTCTCGTAATAGAGACGGGCTTTTTCTTTGACGCCGCACCGGTTCCGTGCTTACATCGTCTCAGATTTTTGCAAGGAGAAAATTGATGACGTCGGAAGAGTTCAGGCACATGGGTCAACGCGTCACGGAGCGGTTCATCGGGCCGCTCGATCAGCGGCTGAAGTACGTTTGCCGACGTCATGCAGGAGCCGTGTGACTTTTGCGGCGCGCAGGCTTTGCTCGCCGCAATCGAAGACCGTTCGGTCTCCGGCGGTTCGGTGCTCACCGTTGGCCGGCTTTGCGGGTCTTGTTCGTTAGTCGGCGTGATTACTCATTCTCGGGAGTATCCTTTGGATGGCGCCAATGCCGTTCCGCCGAAGCGCTTCGGCAGCCTCAAATGACGGCGTATTCACCGCGTGCAAACGCAGTTTTTTATGGCGATGTACACGAGTTCAGTGCCTCACCAGTATGGTCAATGTAGGGTTATTTCTTGGTTCTGACTAGCTGACGGATTTGAAGTATGTGAGTCGGGGTTAAAATGGAACAAACGGAACACCATTTTGACTTTCTCGGCATGTCCCATTTTGTGGACGAGTAAGGCGGGATGAGACACGCCGGGACGCAATACAGGCATACCGCGCATGTCTCATTCTTTCCAGCGACGGTTGGGAAAATGAGACAAATGCGACACCTCTCAGGGGGTCTCCATGAACTAGGTCCGCTTACTTGACAGAAGCAACACCATACCATATAGTGCCGCTCACTTGATGCATGATCAAGCAACCGCAGAGGAGACAGTACCGTGAAAATAAAATGGAAAACAACGAGTGCGCCCGTGACATTTTTGATGAGCGTCATTCTGTGCATGGCAGTCGCCATGATCGGATGTTCATCTGGACCCGTCTTGAGAAGCGACGATGGAGCGGTTGTCGCCATCCAGAGTCTTCGGTATTCTGACACCGGATTCACTGCGATCGTTACGCACGGTGCCGCCAAGGTCACGATAGACCTCGAGCGTGCGGACAGACACGACATGGATTTGCTGCAACATCCCGAGGAAGTAGACCCGTTCGTCTCTAACTTTCGGGTTTACAACCGGAGCGACTACCCTTTCATCGTCATCGGTGACGGTATGTTGGCAGTGAACCCGACGACGGGTCAGGTGGACATGCCACAGCCGGGGGAGGTCAACCAGCAGAACCAACTGGACGACCTACGGCTTGTGCTCGATGCCATCGCCATCCTCGGTCAGCAACAGACCGTCAGCACGAGGTTCCAAGGGGATCTCAAAAAACTCGGTTACGCTACGAACGCGGCACTCGACAACGCAAACGCTGTCCTCGATGGCCGCATCGCTGCAGGACAAGACACCGCCGAGAGCAGGAGTGAAACTCTTGCATCGCAGACGAGTTCCGGAGGAGTAGGCGTATCCAGCCAAGCCCTGAGTGGAGGAACCGGATTCATCCAGAATTTCTTTATCAAGTACAAACCGAGTTTTTGGATCTACGGCGACCATTCGGCTGTCAAAATCGACGTGTACTACGCTTCGGGTACCTACATCGGCTACCTCAGTACCCGTAATCACGGTACCGAGGCGGACGATGCGTCGATGTCGACGGTATCGGGATGTCCCCGTACATTCTATAATCGTCCGACCACGTTGCCCCCAATCCAACCGTACGCATCCACGGATACTGCGGTTAACGGCGATGCCGGCGGTTGCTCGACCTCCTACAACTGGGTCGGCAGCAACGTCCATGTGTGCAACGACGACTCGCTGGCCATGCTTCACATGGCCATCAACAACGCATCGATTAGCAACGACGCAACCTGCTCGGACGGCACGTTACGAAACTACGCGCCGTCTTGCTACTAAGACTTCGTACCGATTCTCGCCCCGCTCACAATCATGAGCGGGGCATTTTCTTAGGTGCGCGATGTGATTGCGAGCATGCTCGTTGGGCAAGATGCCCAAGGGCTTGCCGCGGGAAGTGTCATTGTCAGAAAACCATAAATACGGTACTTTAAATGCAAATGGATCAAACAACTTCCAAATCGATTGTTCGGTGGGTTTTCTCTTTCTTGTTGCTGGACATCATTCTTGGTGTGTACCTTCTGGCTTCTTGTGTGGCTGACCCTGATCTTTGTGGGGTCGGTAGCGTATTTGCAGTTGGTTTCTTTTATGGTTACCCATTCGGCATTCTTTTACCGCACATCGGTGCGTGGCACGGTCTAAACGTTAGCGTCTTTATTGCGCCCGTCGTCGGTATTCTCACTCACGCGGCACTTGGGATAGGCATTGGATATCGGATGCGGAATCGAGTATTGTCTTGGGGTCGTATAATTAGTATCGCACTTGCAATATCTCTTAGCCTCTCTTTTATCCCCGCATTACTCATGTCATATATCGGGCTTCTGAATGCCTAAAAACGGTCTAAAAGTAAGTGTGAGAATGCCGTCTTGAATATACGGCATTTTTTAATACCGTGCTCCCAACTCGGAAGTCATGGTCGCCCTAGACTTCCTTCGGCGTATCCGGCATCCCCTTTTATAGATTTCAGCTAAGAATACAATACGGAAAATTTATTTTTAGGCGCTCCGAACCGCGAAATTCCACAATCAACAAAACCGCCCTTTCAGGCGGTTTTGTTTAGGCGACAAGGCCCCATCGTTTCTCCGCATACCTGATGTACACGGGTCTTCCGATAAGAAATTGTCGTGGCGGAGAAGCAGGGATTCGAACCCTGGATACCTTTCGGTATACTCGCTTTCCAAGCGAGCGCACTCGACCACTATGCGACTTCTCCATAATCGTGGCCGATTGTCCGTGCATGATACCCGAATACCGGCGAATTGCAAGTGTCGTTTTCTCTCCCCTGATTTAAGGGTATGATGAAGCCCTATGAAGAAACTGCTGCAATTTCTGCCGTTTTGGCTGTTCATGGTGCTTTTTAAGTTCGCGGGCGGATTGCATTATTCGCTGTTGTCCACCCTTGGTGAGCGCATCATGCCGCTTTGGCTTGTCGGTTTGACGGTCGGCGGATCGGCATTGGGGCAGATGCTGCTCGATATCAAGGCGGGGAGCCTGTTGGATCGGTTCGGTTACAAGCGGCTGCTGCAGCTGACGACGGCGTTGTTCGCGTTGGCGGGCATGAGCCTGGCTTTCGGACTGACGACCGCCACGTATCTTCTGAGCGTGTTCGGCAGCACGTTCGGTTGGCTGTTCTTCGGTCCGGGGGTCAACGCGTACATCCTGTCGCAGGCGCCATCAGGGGGCACCGGCAAGTTCATTTCGCTGCGTGACGTTTCCGGTTCGGCAGGCCTCGTGATTTCCTGTGCCGTTTTGCCCGTGGTCATCGCTCTCGCCCCTCATCAGATCGGTATCCTGCTCGTCATCGCGTTCATGTGCGCTTTCGCTGCGGTATCGCTCAGTCCGACCGACAGCAAGGCCATGCGAGAACGTTCTGCCTCTCGCGTGCAGACGTATGCGCAGACGCTCGCGGCCGTGAGGCGCATGAATCCGGCCAGTACCGTGCTGTTGCTGCTTAATTTCGTGGCTGCGATGTTTTACGGGACTATCTGGTTCGTGGTGCCGCTGGTCATCTCGCAGCAGGCGCATGCCGGACTCCTCGGTTGGGGGCTCGGCGTCTTCGACTTCACCGTGGTCGTGCTTGGCTTTTCCTTGGGTACGCTCGCGGATAAGATCGATCGCCGCACGTTGGTATTTTTCGGATTGCTGCTCTTCGCCTGCTCCGTCGCCCTGCTCGGGTGGAATTTTGGATGGCTGTTCCTGTTGTTCGGTTTTCTCGCCACCACCGGTGACGAGATGGCGGGCGTCTCGCTGTGGTCCTGGCTGCACTCGCTGGACCATGAGCACGCGCATGACGGCACGCTGGCTGGGGTGCTCAACGTGGGAGAGGACTTCGGTTGGACCGTCGGGCCGGCCTGGGCCGGTTTTGCTTACGGGTTGGTGGGTCCGTCATGGTCCATCGCCTTGGCTGCAGTACCTATCGCTTTCACCCTCTGCATCTTTTTGGTGATGTCAAAGAATCGCGGGCTGACGAGCGTGGCGCCCACGTCACGGCCGCGGAAACCGCATAAGCGTCGGCATCGCGGATGATTGACGTTTGTCTTATTTCGGTGTGAGATGGGCGATGCGCGGGATTGCCCGCGTGTCGCTCTTTTTCGGGAAAGGAAACAGCAATGGATTTCGACAAAAAAACGTCGTTCAGCATCGCCACTTACAACGTGCTGTGCGACTCCTACATCAAGCCGCAGTACTATCCGAAGTGCCATGCCTCCGCCCTTCTTCCGGAGAACCGGCATCCGCGGGTGCTCGAGCGAATCGCCGGTCTTGATACCGACGTCATCTGCCTGCAAGAGGTGGACTACGCCATGTTCGACCGCCTTCAGAGAGGGCTCCTGTCCCTGGGCTATCGGGGACGTTGGGCGCACAAGGGGGAGCTCAAGTCGGATGGCTGCGCCACGTTCGTGCGCAAGTGGATCAAGCTGCTCGGCAGCCACCTGTTCACCTACAACGACGGGAACGCGTGGCGCAATCCCTCGGGGCATGTGGCGCTGATCACCATGATGGGTTGCGGAGATGAGGCGATCATGGTCGTCAATACGCATCTCAAATGGGACTCGCTGGAGACGCCCGTCGAAAAGTGCGTGGGATTGGCTCAGGCTCAGGAATTGCTGGCGTTGTCCGCGCGTTCGCCGCATCCGCACGTCATCTGCGGAGACTTCAATGCCGAGCGCGGCAGCGTGGTCATGGACGTCTTCGCGGAAGCGGGATATCTGGACGCGCATCTCGGTGATACTGCGCCGAGCTGCGTAGCCAACGGTCGCGCGCAAAGGGTCGACGGGCTGCTGTGCAACGAGAGGCTGTGGGTCGAGGATTGGCGTCCGGCGTCGGCGATCGACGAAAAAACGTCGTTGCCGTCCGGAACCGAACCGTCCGATCACGTTCCGCTCTGCGCGACCCTCACCGTCGCCGATTGAATCGATTCGCCGCCCGTGCCGTGGGCGGTTTTTTTAATCCAGCGGAGGATGCGCCGTTTGTCGGGACTTGAGTAATTTTTCGACGTGCTTCAGCAGGGGGTGATGCGGACTGAGACCTTCGATGACGAGGCGCAGGCTGTCCAGATCTTCGGACGGGGCGGTTTCGTCGAAATAAAGGTGTCCGTTGTCGAGGAGATCGGGGCGAGCGCCGATCATGAGGGAATAGTTGTTGCACGGTATGACGATGACTCCCTGCATTTCCAGGAGCAGCCCCGCATCGCGCGGTTCGAACTCGTTGAATGGCATGATCACCGTTTTTGAGGCGGGCATGCTTTTGATGACGTCAAAAACCGCGAGGCGGTTCGCTTCCTCCCCAAGGCTCAAGTCGGCGATGTCGATGACCGAAGCGCTGCCGGAAAGCAGCTCGTGCAAGTCTTGCGGATCGATCACGTACTCGTCAAATTTCATGCCTCCTTCGTCGGACTCGATTTTTACGGTTGTCGGCTTGACGCGGCCTTCCTTGCTCGCCTCCGCGTATTCGATGAGGACGTTTTTGGAGATTCGCCCGTCTTTCTTCATTTGAAGGCTCAGTGTCGGAATGTCGTTCTGCAGCGCCTGGCGTATCGCGTCGCCTGACCATGATTCCATGGTTCCGTAATAGATCCTTTTCGGCTTCCAGCGCCCGGTCGACGCGTCGACGCTTTCGTCTAACGCGGCGACCGTTTCCTTTGACGGAGAGGCGAAGTCCCTGACGTCAACCGCATTTTTCATGAACTCTACCGCACTGTCCTCGGTGTCCTTGTAAATGCCGCCGATGCGCATGCCGTCCTTTAGCCGGTCTCGTGCGGCTGAAGGTCCCGGATCATCAAGCAGTTCGATTTCGATGGTCTTGTCTTCAAGCCGTTTTTCCTGGGCGGCTTGCGCGGCGATTTCGGCCGCGGTCATGGAGCGCGGCTCGATGCCTTGGCGCTTCGCCTCTTGGACATTGCTTTCGGCGCCTTTCAGCTTTCCTTCGATGCGAATATTGAGCGATGTCGGCTCGTCGCTGACAAAGTCAAAATTGGGGCTATCCTTTATTTCGGCGGGCGCGCCAGCTGCCCGTATCTCGATGGGCGCCGCGCTGACGAGAGCCTTCTTTACCGCGTCCATCGACAGGGTTGCCGTTCCCGGCTCATTTTCGCTGCCATTCCACGTATGCGTGGCCTTGCCTTCGAGGAGGTACAGCTCGTCGCGCTGGCCATCGTCGCCCACGTGCTCGATACCCGCGATTTCATGCTGTTTGACTAATTGCGTGGTCTGCCGCCAATGCACGCGCTTTTCCGGAGGAAGGTGGGCCAGCACGCCTTCAATGACGATGCTCTGCGCGCGCGAAATGGCGACGCAATTGCGATTGCCCGTGTTGAAGTAGCTTGACGTCGACGCCTGGTCCCAACGATAGGAATCGTCGGGCCCGTACATTTCGACGCTGATCCGTTTGAGTTTGTCCGCATCCAAGTCGTCTCCTGCCTCGGCGGCGTACTTGCCTATCAGCGCATCCGCCTTCTGTTCGGCAGCCGTGACTTCGGCAGGCGGTACGCCGTTCAGCCTGTCGAGATCAAATTGCATCCTTTTGAAGGAGGGTGCTTTTCCCGCTTCGAGTTTTTTTTCGGCATCGGCCTTGTATGCCAGTCGGGCCGCTTGGTCGATGTGGCTTTCGCGTTCGGTTACGCGAGCGGTCACCGCGTCTTTTTGCGCCTGACTTTGCGGCTCGATTACCATGTGCGCACGATCCCACGGGGCCTTCAGCGTTTCGGCAACCTCGTGCGCGACGTTTTCAATCGCGTTTTCGACCTGTTCGTTTATCGGCAAATGCAAGGCTGCCGCGACGATCAGCGGTTTGGCCAAGGGATGTTCGGTCAACTTCCTGAAGAACCCCTTTTTGGGCGGTTCTTCGTTTGGCTCTTCTTGATGAGGTCGCGGCATTTCACGCATATGTTGAAAACTCTATCATGCGGTTCGGTTACGGGCTACGATGCGTCATTCTGTGGATATGTTTCCCGTGAAACACCCAGTTGCCAGCAAGAAAGGTCCCGTGTGGAGGTCGGTTATGTGCTACACTGTGCACATATGGTGAAGGGGAGCGCACAACGGAAAATATCGTCGGCAAAGCGGCGATTGGCGGTCGTGAAGAGGCCTTCGGTTACCGTGAAACGGCCCGCCGTGGCAAAGCCGGTGCTTTCGGAGGTCGGACAGCAACTCCGTAGCGCGTTGACGTTCGCGTTCGGCGTCATTGCCGTCGCGCTTCTCCTGTTTTTCGCAGTTCGGCAGATGCCGGAGGATCGCCAACTGGCCGAAGTTCCGCCGGTGCCGACCGACGCGCTGCTCGTCAGCCTCAAGTCTGCGCCAGACTTTCGGTCTTGGCTGACTCGGTGGCAAGCGGTCGATCCGTATGTCGGGGATGCCGAGTTCGTTCGCGGTCCGGATGCGGTCATTCCCGCAACTGACGCATCTTCTCCGCAGGCCATGACATTGCAGCCCCCGCTTGCCGATCGCTATGTCTGGTCGCCAAACAAGATCAGATTCATCGATTATTTGGCCAGCTACGGCGAACCCGACTCCAAGGTCGTGGTGTACAACCGCAACGGCGACAATCAAACGGAAACACTCGGCTTTTGCGGTACGCCCTGCGGTTTCGACGCCGCTTTCTGGCTTGATGACGCTCGCGCGGTCGTCCTCGGCCATTCGGAAGGCAGCAAGGCAGACGGTTCGCCTTTATGCGTGGCGGCTACCGCCACTGCGCCAGGAAAGTGCTATTCCCATTTGACGGTTTCCGTGTACGATTTCGATAAGAACTTGAAGCAGGACTACGTTTCCGATAATCATCTGTTCGCGAAAAACCCGTTGGCACAGGCCATGCATGACCGTTGGGTTGCCGGTTTGTCGCCGCAGGAGCGCACGGCGCTGGGTGAGGCGCCGAACGGCCAATCCATCGTCATTCACGGCACGGTTATCGATGTCGCGGCCGACAGTCGCATCGTTTCGATAGCTGTCGACGGCGGAGGCCAGCGTTTTGTCACTTTGGTACCATCGGCAGTGCTGCATGGCGTCGACGGGATGCTCGGCACTATCGACGTCTTGCGTAAGGGCGCCACGGTGGAAGTCACGGCCGTTCGAGCCGCCGACGGGACGGTGATGGCTCTCTCGGCGCGCGTTTTGGCCGAGCCGGTTTCGGAAAAAGTACCAACGTCATCCGCGTCTCCTAAGAAGAAATCCGCGCGCTGAGGTGCGTAGCAAAAAAGACATGCGACGTTTCATCGACAGTCCGGAAAAATTCGGTGCGGCACTCGTCGCACTTTTGGCGTTTGCGGGCGTTGCGGCCTTTGCGGCCGGGAACAGCGGGGGAGCGGTTCATGCGCCGAAGAACGCGCAAGGTTGCGTGCGGGACATTTGGGATTGCGGCGACTGGAGCGCCTGCACCATCGGGTTCCAGGATCGCCGCTGCTCGCTCGCCTATGACTGCGCGGGCGTCAGCACTCCGAAGCCGGCAACGCGGCAAAGCTGCTCGATTGCGCCTGTCTGCGACGGTGCCAACTGGCGTTGCGATGATTGGCAGGGCTGTTCCGCTGACGGTGTCCAGCTTCGCAACTGCCGCCATGCCAACGAATGTCCTGATCAGCTGTCGGTGAAGCCCGATACCGTCCGCGCATGCCCCACGCTTCAGTGCGATCAGCCTGCGCTGCGCGAACGCGTCACGTGCCGTCTCGGACTTTCCGATGCGGGAGCGGCCCGTGAAGATCAGATACGGTATCTTCCCGAAACGTGCCGCAGCGTTGATGACCTGTCGGCGCGCAACGACTGCATCGCCGAGTACAAGTCGCTCGATCCCTGCCGGACCGCCAAACTGTCCGACGATCGCCTGGCCTGCGCGCGCACGGTCCTCGGCGTGAGCTCCGACGTCAAGGGCGAGGCGCTCGATTGCGATGCCCCCGCAACCGAGGACCGTAAGGCTTGTCGCGCGTCATTGCGCACGAAGGTCGGAGAACTGGTCCTGTTCCGCATGTACGACCTCGAGCGGCGCGCCGAAGATGCGCGTCAGTACGGCACAGCCGACGCGGCCGTGGCCGACCTCACCGTGTCCGTGGAGGAATCCGAAATCGCTTTCATGCATGCTCGCGACGATGCGGAACGTACTGCGGCGGTCATGTCGGCGCGTGAGGCTTGGCGAGGGTTCATCGCAGCCGTGGATCCCGCGCACCCCGTCGTCGCCGAAGGTTCTCGCTAAAATCACCCTCTTATGAAATCACGACTTGCCGTCGTAGCCGCCGCGACCACGCTTCTTTTTCTGGGTGCCGGATGCGGCGCCAAGCAGGGATTCACTCCCTCTCCCGTGGAGAAGCGCGGAGTCCCCAATGCCGAGCAGTTGCAGGGAAAGCCCGTAAATACTGCCGCAAAGCCGACTGCCGATGACGGTCTTAATGGCGCGCTGAACGACCTCAATGCCACGCAATAAGCGCCTTTGCACAACGGCAGCGATGCGGTAAGGTGCGCTCGTAATCGTCCATGTCCCTATGAAGAAGCTGCTCACCCACATCCGTCCCCACCTTGATGACATTTGCGCGTTTTGGCTTTTAAAACGGTACCTCCCCGAGGCCCAAGATGCCGAGATCGGTTTCGTGGCCACCAACGCCAAGGGCGGCGACGCGCATGACGACGAGGATACCGCGTGCGTCGGCGTGGGTCGCGGCAAGTACGACGAGCATAAGGGCGACGTCAACGACTGTTCAACCACTTTGGTCTGGAAGGACATCCTCACCAAGGTGCAGATCGATCCGTCCGAACGCATGGCCGTGCAAAAAATCGTCGACTGGGCTTTCTTGGAAGACACCGGCCGGCTCGGCGCAGAAGCGCGGCGCTCGTTCGCGGTGCCGGCGATAATCGAGGGGTACTTTGACGGTCATGATCGCGATTCGTTCGCGGTCACGCAGTTCGGTTTTACCTTGCTTGATGCCGTCGTAACGGCGCAAAGGAATGAAGTGAAGATCGAGAACGCCTGGGCCGCGCGGAAGGAATTCGTTTCGCGCTACGGCCGCGCCGTCGCGGTCATTGGCGATGCCCGCGGCCTCGACTCCTACGCCTATAACCGCGGCTTCGACCTCATCGCCATCATGGACGGCAGCGGCAGGTATCACACCTACCGCGCCAACGCCAATACCGACATCGACCTCACTCCTACGCGCGACCTGCTCGCCAAGATCGATCCCACCGCCGAGTGGTACTTTCATCACTCCAAGAAGATGCTCATCTGCGGCGGCGACCATTCGCCAAACACTCCCATTTCTAAACTGACCTTCGACCAGTTCGTCGAGGCCATCACGTAGCCAACGCCCACGATGTCGACCAGCTCGTACGGCGCCAAGGAAGAGATCAAGCTGAAGACCGACATCGTCGCGTTGATTTCGGAGTACGTCAAAGTCAAAAAGGCCGGCGCGAGCTTCATGGCGGTCTGTCCGTTTCATCAGGAGAAGACGGCTTCGATGCACGTCTCGCCGGACAAGGGCATGTGGTACTGTCACGGCTGCGGCGAGGGCGGCGACGTCTTCGGGTTCGTGATGCGCATGGAAGGATTGGACTTCATGGGCGCGATGCGCTTCCTGGCAAAGAAGGCGGGCGTGACGTTGTCGGAGCAGGACAACAAGGAACAGAGCGAGCGAAGCATGCTGGTGAAGATCAACGCGTCGGCTGCGACGTACTATCACGAAGTGTTAAAGAAGGCGCCGCAGGCCGAAGCCGCGCGCGCGTATGCGGCCAAACGCAAACTGACTGACGCCACGTTGGAAGAATGGTCCATCGGTTTTTCGCTGGATGCCTGGGAGGGCGCGATCGGGTTTCTCAAGCAGAAGGGCGTCACTGACGAGCAGGCCTATTACGCCGGACTGGTCTCCAAGAGCGCGCAAGGCAGGGGATACTTTGACCGCTTCCGCGGACGCCTGATGTTCCCGATCGTGGACCACAACGGCAACGTCGTCGGCTTCACCGCGCGCATCATGCCCGGACCGGACGGCAAGGATCCCAAGGACGAGGCAAAGTACGTCAACACTTCGCAGACCCTCGTCTACAACAAGAGCAACGTGCTCTACGGACTCAGCCTCGCCAAGCAGGACATCAAGAAGAATAACTTGGCCGTCGTGGTCGAGGGCAACATGGACGTCATCGCCTCGCATCAGGCCGGCGTGCGCAACGTCGTCGGCAGTTCGGGCACCTCGTTCACCGGCGAACAGCTGGCGCTGCTCAAGCGCTTCACCGACCGGTTGGTGCTCTCGTTCGACAACGACCCTGCCGGCGAAACCGCCGCGCGCCGCAGCATCGATGCCGCCGTCGCTGCCGGGTTCACCGTGCGCATCTTGCGCCTGCCCGCCGGCGTGAAGGATCCGGACGACTGCATCAAGCAGGGCGTGGAGATTTGGACCAAGGCCGTCGCCGATGCCGCGCCCTACATGGAGTGGTACATCGATTTGGCACGCTCCCGCACCGACTTCCACAACCCCGATTCGGTCCGCGCGACCTCGGAGTCGCTGCTCAAGGAAGTCGCCAAGCTGTCATCGCCGGTGGAGCAGTCCTATTGGATTCGCAGCCTGTCGCAGCTGTTCGAAACGCCCGAATCGACGCTTTTTGAGGCCGTACAGCGATTTTCACGCGGCGTCACGCGCGTAACCGTCGATACCAGGGCCCCAGAGGCCGCTCGCAGGCCGGCCCTGCCGCTCAAGCCGCGTTTGTCGCGCGAGGGCATCGTTTCGCAGAATGTGGTCGGATTGGCCCTTTCTTGGCCGGATCTTGGCGCTGCCGTGATTGCCGCGATCGTCCCCGAAGCCGTCGATGAGGAGTTCCGTCCGCTTTACACGGAATTCATTCTCTTTTATAATGCACAGCGTAGCGGCGATGCTTCCGCCTCGACATTCAGGCAGTCTCTCGAACAACAAGGGAGCCGCGATCTCGCGGACCGGGCGGCCGCGTTAGAACTCCTCGCTGAGCGAGAGTTCATCGGGCTGACTCACGAAGAACGAAGAGACTCCTTATCGAGGCTTATCGGAGAACTCAAACAACTCCACAAGGCTCGCCGACAAAACGAACTTAGGCATGCCATGGCACAGGCGGAGAAATCCGGCGACATGGCGACAATTGAAGACGTGCAGAGACAACTTAGTGAACTCATCGTCTAGCTTTTTGGATTTCGTTATGCCGAAAAAGCCCGTGAAGAAGCCGGCGGCAAAAAAGGCCTCTGCCAAGAAGCCCGCCGCAAAGAAGCGCGCAGCCAAGAAAGTTCCTGCCAAGAAGCCCGCCGCAAAGAAGCCCGCCGCACGTAAGAAAGCGGGCCGCAAAGAAGCGCGTCCCGCGCGCGTGAGGGCCGTCGCCCCGATCCAGTCGGAGATTGATTTGCTGCTCAAGAAGACGCGCATGCGCGGGTTCGTCACCGAATCCGAAGTGCTCGCCATCTTTCGCGATCTCGAGGAGTATGTCCCGCTGTTCGAGGAATTCCTCGCCAGCCTGGAACACATGGGCGTGCAGATCATCGAGATGAAGGAAGGCATCCTCGGCCGCGCCGATGAGCGCGAAGCGATGCTCAACTCGGTGCGCGCCACCAAGGAGAAGAAGCGCTTCGACCTCACGGACATCTCCGCCGACTCCATCCAGATGTACCTGCGCGAAATCGGCAAGATCCCGCTGCTCACCGGCGAAGAGGAAGTCGCCCTTGCCAAGCGCAAGGAGCGCAACGACCGCGAAGCCGAGCGCCGCCTGATCGAAGCCAACTTGCGCCTCGTCGTTTCCATCGCGAAGAAGTTCGTGGGAAAGTCGCTGTCGCTGTTGGAC
>JAHFIW010000023.1 GCA_023246195.1 bacterium | reverse complement strand
TTTGGAGAAATCAAAGCTGAGCTGATTTTCGTTCCGCCTGCGTCGATTCCGATGATGGTGTGAGACATACAGCGGAAGTATACAAGTTGCGCCATTGCGCTGGAAGTGCTAGAAATATCCCGTTATGGATATAATGTGGCCCGGTCGCCAAGCAGTAAGGCAGGGGTCTGCAAAACCCCTATGCGTGGGTGCAATTCCCGCCCGGGCCTCCAGGAAAAGCGTCTCTCTCAAGAGGGGCGTTTTTTTGTGGACGTGATACTCTTTGAGGGAAAGTGAATGAAACGAACGGAGTACGGAAGAATCCGCAAATGCTAAACTCGGTGGTTTGCACTACTTGTCATATTACGATGCCTGCCTCTCACAAGAAACTTTTTCTCATCATCGACGGTCACGCGCTCATTCATCGTGCGTGGCATGCGCTGCCTCCGATGCAGACTAAGAGCGGTTTGGTGGTTCACGGCGCATATGGGTTTACTACCATCATGCTCAATGCCATCAAGAAGTTTTCGCCGGACTTCATGGCGGTTACTTTTGATTTGAGCGGAGGAACTTTTCGAAATGAGCTTTATGCTGCTTACAAGGCTACGCGCGAGAAAAAGCCGGATGAGCTTTATGCGCAAGTCGATTCGATCAGGAAGATTTTGAAGGCGATGGAGATCCCGGTTTTTTCGGTGCAGGGGTTTGAGGCCGATGATGTCATCGGGACGTTGGCTTTGAAGGCGGAGGAACAGAGCAAAGAGGTGGACACGGTCATTGTCACCGGCGACCTGGACACTTTGCAGCTGGTCGATGATCGCACGAAGGTTTTTACCCTGCGAAAGGGAATGTCGGATACGGTGGTATACGACATCGCGGCGGTGAAGGAGCGTTTTGGGTTCAAGCCTCTCCAGCTGATTGACTATAAGGCGTTGCGTGGCGATCCTTCGGACAATATTCCGGGCGTTAAGGGAATCGGCGAGAAGACGGGAACGGAATTGATAGCCGAGTTCGGATCGGTAAAAAAACTGTATGAGTCCCTGGAGAAGAACGACAAGAAGGCGCAGGCGTTGAAGTCCGGCGTTCGTGAGAAGCTGGTCGCCCACAAGGCGGACGCGTTGATGGCATTGGACCTTTGTCGGATTCGACGGGATGTCGAGATCGATTTTAATCTGAAAGAGTGCGCGTTCCATCCGGTAACTCGGGAAAAAGTTTCGGCTGTTTTTACGGATTTCGAGTTCATGAAGTTGTTGGAGCGGATGCCGTCTTCTGCTCCTTCGGAAGGCGCGGTTCTCGCGGCACAAAATAAGACGAAGTCATCGTCAGTGCCGGTGAACGCAACGGCCTCTTTATTTGATGAAGCCCCGCAAGTGGCGGACGCGACGTCTGTCGGGGTCGCGGAAATTCGCGATACGAAGGCTCTCGCGTCAGCGATCGCTTCCCTGACGAAGGCTCCGTCCGTGGCGTTTCGTTTCATCACCGAGGACTCTGATCCGGTCTTTCCGAAAGTTTTCGCGCTGGGATTGGCTGATTCGAAAAAGGTCTATGTGGTCACGCGCACCGCCCTTGAGGACGGCAAGCCGTTGTTGGCAAAGTTTTTTTCTTCGGCGCAAAGAAAGATCTGCCATGATTTGCGGAGCGAAATCAAGGTGCTTTTAGCAAACGGACTTTCCTTTTCTCCGAATTTTTTTGACCTGATGATCGCTTCATACCTGCTGCACTCTGGCGAGCGTCGGCATGCGCTCTCGGCCATTCTGGCATATGAAAGCGGCGTGCCCTTGGACGAGGGCAAGGAAGACTCTCCCGCGACGCGCACTGCGCGGCTCGGCGTGGAATTGCCGCACTTTGTCCCGTTGTTCGCGGCGTTTGAAAGGGAGCTGAAGAAAAATGACCTGCGCAAGCTGAATGACGAGATTGAGATTCCGCTGGCCGCGGTTCTCGCGCGGATGGAGCGTAACGGTATCGCCGTCGATGTTCCCTATTTTAAAAAGCTTTCCGGCGATGTCGGCGCGGAATTGGAGGAGTTGACCACATCCATTTACAAGCACGCCGGCGAAGAGTTCAACATCAATTCGCCGATGCAGCTAAAGGCAATCCTGTTCGACAAGCTCGGCATCTCGACGGAGGGCCTGAAAAAGACTTCCAAGAACAAGACGCTCTCCACCGCCGCCGCAGAATTGGAGAAGTTGAAAGGAACGCATCCGATCATCGATGACGTTCTGCGATATCGGGAATTGGCAAAATTGCAGTCCACCTACATCGAAGCCATTCCGGCATTGGTCTATCCGAGGACCGGGCGCATTCACGCCGAGTTCAATCAGGCCGTCGCCGCCACGGGACGCCTATCGTCGTCAAATCCGAATTTGCAGAATATTCCCACGGCAGAAACGGAGTACGGCAAGCGCGTGCGCAACGGCTTCGTCGCCTCAAGGGGTTGCGTGCTGGTTGCTGCCGACTACTCGCAGATTGAATTGCGCATCGCGGCGCACATGGCCAAGGAAAAGGTGATGATCGACGCGTTTAAGAACGGCGAAGACATTCATTGGAGGACTGCCGCGGAAATGTTCGGCGAAAAAGAAGCCGCGACGAATCGCCGCATCGCCAAGGTCATCAACTTCGGCATTCTTTATGGAATGGGCGCCAATCGACTGTCGGACGCGGCGGAGATTTCGTTCGGCGAAGCGCGAGCCTACATCGAAAAATATTTTGCGCTGCACAAGGGCATTGCCGACTACATGCAGGATATCAAGGAGCAGATAGTCAAAGAGGGTTTCGTGGAAACGCTTTTCGGACGCAAGCGCTTCTTCAAAAACGTGAAGTTCATGAATCCGCGCGAAAGAGCCGAAGCTGAACGCCAGGCCGTCAACATGCCAATTCAGGGAACGAGCGCCGACATGATCAAAATAGCGATGGTGAAGATCGATAAGTTCATCGCCGAGAATTACGGCGACGGAGCGGATGCGGGCGCGCGCATGCTCGTACAGGTCCACGATGAACTGGTGTTCGAAGTTAAGAAAGAGCTGATTGAGGACTTTACGGCCAAGGTCATTCCGATAATGGAAGACGTGAAGAAGCTCGCAGTGCCGATCGTCGTCAATGTTTCTACGGGCGTGAGGTGGGGCGAGATGAAAAAAACTCGATAAGGCGCGGCGGCACGTCTCTTTGCATCGCGCCGTCGGGCCACCATGAGCCGCTCGGAAATTCGAGACAACTGAAGCATGGACGAGGAGGTCAAATTGGGCTACCCTAAAGGCCTATGGAGACCCGATATTCGCTTTCAGCGCACTACATCAAACATTCGCTCAACCTAGCCAAAGTTGAGGCAAAGAATCCCGATCTTGTCCTCTGGCGAAAGGAGCGAAATTTGTTGGTTTTCAAGCACTCTGAAACGCAGCATATCTGCGTCTATTCTTTCGGCGTGGTGACCCTTTTTGGCATCGATGACCGCAAGGAGCGCGACAAGCTGCTTCGTCGATTCTCCAAGCTGGGAGAGGACGAGCCCGGCGTCACTTTGGCCGGCCTGCCGACCGAAGAGTATGGCGTGACCATTGATGCTGACCTTCCGGAATCGGTTGAATTCAACATGGTGCGGCTGAAGAGCCTGTCCATCGAGAAGCTGCTGCTCATCTATCACGTGGTCGCTCAATCCGTGGCGATTGATTTTTTGGAGAACCAGGTCGAAGAGTCCCTGCAGCGCTTCGAAAAAATCCACCTCAACTTGGCCACCAAGGGTACGTTGATCGCCACGCCGCGAGAGGTCATGAAGACCATCGGCATGAGCGGCAATATCGTGAACTTCATCGTCGGACAGCTGTCGCTGCTCGACAAGCCGGACATCGTGTGGGAAGACAAGGAGGCTGAGACGCTGTTCATCAACATGCGCAAGATGTTCGAGCTCGATGACCGCTTCAGTACGATCCGCTTCAAGCTGACATTCATCCAAGACAGTTCGGAACTGATGCTCGATACGTTGCAGCATCGGCGCGCGGAGATTTTGGAGTTGACGGTCATATTGCTGATTGTCTTCGAGATCGTGATGGCTTTTTGGAGGCACTAGCATGTTTTTCCTGCTGTTCGGCGAAGACACTTACAAGTCGCGACAAAAGCTCTCTGCCATGCGAGAGCGTTTTTCGTCCTTTCGCGACTCGACTGGACTGAACGCGTCGCTTATCAGCGCGAAGGGCGCGGACATGGACGAAGTCGCCTCGACATTTTTCGCGTCGCCTTTTTTGGCCGAGCGCAAGTTGCTGATCCTCGACGGGTTTCTTCGCTCTCCGGCGGATGCGCAGGAACGCCTGCGTGAAATGCTTGGCCGCAAGCCCGAGAGCACCAATGTCATTTTCTACGAAGATGCAGGCGCGGAGGCTTTGGCCAAGTCCCCTCTTTTTGCCATCATGAAAGAGCAGAAGTTCACCGAAGAGTGCGCGAAGATGGGGGGCGCTCAGTTGGAGCGGTCCGTGGTCGATGAGTGCGCGGTCCGCGGCGTGACGATCAGCGCCAGCGTGGCGCGCACGTTGGTGGGTATCGTCGGCGAAGATTCATGGCAGATTCATGAGGAAATCGAGAAGATTTGCGCTTATGCAAAGGCGCAGGGCGCCGACGCGGTTACGGACAAGATGCTGGAAACGTTGGTGCCCGGCACTCGCGAGGAGTCTCTCTTCGCACTGATCGACGCTTGCACCGAGGGACGTTGCGGCGACGCGGCCGCAATGCTGGAACGCCTGCTTGATTCCGGCACTTCGGAGCTCCAGATCGTCTCGATGTTGGAAAAACAATATCGCACCATGATTGCGGTGGCCGACTTGGTTGCGCGCGGTGAGCGTGACAAGAATGTCATTGCCAAGCGCGTAGGCATTCATCCGTTCCCGGCTGGCAAGGCGATGATTTCGGTGCGGCGCCATTCCCCCGCCGCGTTGCGTGCGCGGTACGACGAGCTGCTCGAGATTGAACGTAAGGTGAAGACCGGCGCCGCGAAACCAAATGCGCTCCTGGGACTATGGTTGGCAAAGACCGCCGCATGAACGCGGCGGTCTTTCTTATCCGCAGCAGGTTGACTTTTGAAGGCGTTGCAGCCTAAGCTGCACTTCACAGTTCCTTTCAGGGACAGAAGGAGTCTCCGGTGAAGATATCAACCGTGATCTCGATCACAGTCCTCGCGCTGCTGGTCGCCAAGTTTGGGTTGGAGGTGATCCCTTCGATCCTGATTCTCGGACTCATCGTCTTCATTCACGAGTTCGGCCACTACACGGTGATGTGCCGCAACGGGGTGAAGGTCGAAGAGTTCACCATCGGTTTCGGTCCGACCATCTTCGAGCGCAAGCTGAAGAACGGGACGATGTTCCGGATCAAGCCGTTGCTGGTTGGCGGATACGCCAGGCCGACGACCGACGGCGAGGGTACCATGGCCAATGCCACGTCGTGGGCGCGCATCAAGATCTACATGGCCGGCATGTTCTTCAACGCCTGCGCCGCATTCGTCGTGCTCTTGGTTCTCTACTACTGGACTTGGGAAGGCCCCGCATGGCTGATGTCGATGACCAGGGCGACTGGTGCGCCGCACCTGTTGCGTCCGGCCGTCATGGCATTTATCGGCTCGTTCGGAATCTGGTTGGCGACGCCTCCGATGGTGATCTTCGAACTGTTTCAGGGCCTATCCGCTTTCTTTAGCGGGTCTGCCGGTCCGATCGGCATCGCTCAGATGGGCGCGAATGCCTTCGGTCATGACCGATCGGTCGTCGAGGTGTTTCAGTACCTGCTGCAGTTCTTCGCCATGATCAACGTGGCGCTGGCCGGCATGAACCTGTTGCCCTTGTACCCGTTGGACGGAGGCCGCGTGCTCGAAGAGTTGCTGCTCAAGCTTCCCGGAAAAGCGGGTGACTTCATCGTGAAGTGGTTCCGCCATCTGACATCGGTGGCCATCCTCGCCCTCATCGTTTCGATCATAGCGATGGACCTGTGGCGTCTGCTCCCGCATCACTGAAATCAGCTCCCCCTGCGGGAGCTTTTTTATTTACGGGATCTGACCACGTGGATAAGTTGGGGGTAAGGTGATAAGTTGCCCACTTTTGTAGCAAAAACCCCGCTTTGAGCGGGGCTTTTTCTTACTTCTTTGCTGACTTGAGGGCGTTGACCTTCTTGGCGAGGCGAGACTTGAGGCGCGCAACGGTGTTCTTTTTGAGAACGCTGTTCTGGGCGGCCTTGTCCAAGGACTTGATGAGGGCCTTGGCGATCTCTTCGGCGGACTTGGCCTCCTTGGACTCGATGGCCTTGCGGACCGAGCGGCGGAGGAAGTGAATGCCGTCCTTCACCTTCTGGTTGCGAAGGGTGCGCTTCTTGGCCTGGCGCAGGGCCTTCATGGCTGCTTTCTTGATTGGCATAGCTTGAAATGCAGGGTTTAGGGAATGTGGAGAGAATAGCGTATCTGTGCGGGTTTGGTCAAGAGTGGCCGGAGCAATGACGGAATCTGGAGCGAATCCCCTCTTTTCACTCCAGCAGTTTCACTTGCTCCAGCTTCCCATTCAGCTTGTCATACCCAGCGTGCACGTTGTCCATGGCATTCTTCGAATTGTTTACGTGCCGCGAGAGGACGCCGACGGCTTCGCCGAAGCGCAGCGATTCTTGTTGAACTCCCTTTAGGATGTCCCAGATTTTTTGCGCCTGTTCTTGGAGCTTATTACGTTCCATGCCCATAATGATCACTCGCAGGAAGCTGAAGAAACTGTGGGGCGAGACCATTAGGATGTTTTTCGATTTGGAGTATTCCAAGATGCTGCTTTCGTCGTCCGTGATGATGTGGTAGTAGATGTTCTCGGACGGCACGTACATGATGGCGAAATTGACCGTATCTTCGTCAGGTAGGATGTACTTCTTGCTGATGTCATCGACGTGCCTTTTGACCATCTTCACGAACTCGCGAGTGGCGAGCTTCTTTTCCTCTTCGGTGGTGGCGCGGGTCAGCTGGCGGAAGTTCTCCAACGGAAACTTGGAGTCGATCGGGACTAGGCCGGCCTGGGTGCGGATGGCCGCGTCGACCGTGTCCCCTCCCCGGAACTTGTGTTGGAGGATGTATTGCTCCTTCGGGAACACTTGAGCGAGCATGTCGGCCAGGATCTGCTCGCCGATATTGCCGCGCATTTTTGGGTGGAGCAATTCGTTGAACTCCTCGAACCCCTTAAAGCGCTCCTGCACGGTGCCGAGCTCCTTCTGCACCGCCGAGATGACCTTGGCTGCGTTGGTCAGACGCTCGTTTATGGTGTCCGACGTCTTGTCGAGCTTCTGGTTCATGGTGTTGAGATTCTGGTTCAACATGACCAGCCCCCTGTCGTTGATTTGAGCGTCCTGCATCTGCTGAAGCTGTTTGCGTAAGGCAAAGAGCGCGTATATGGGTACGGCGATCGCTGCAACGAGTGCGAGTACGATGATGGTGTTTGGCATAGCGGAAGTAGTATAACGCAGTTTGCGTCATTTGCCGAAAGTGCGTTATACGACGCTTAAAGTTTGCTGGGTTGCCAATAATTTTAAGACTCAGTTGATAATTGCGATGTCGTTTTTACGCGCTGAGTTTGGCGATAACAAAATACCCATCGGTTGATGGGTATTTTGTGGTGGACCAGAGGAGACTCGAACTCCTCACCTCTGCAATGCGAATGCAGCGCTCTACCAGATGAGCTACTGGCCCCCAGTACCGGTTGTCTGCTGTTGAATGATCGGCGCTTGATCTGGTGGAGTGGATGAATGGTATCCACAACGAACGTTACTGTACTATGGGCATTTATTGCTGTCGAGAGATGACTTTGCACAGCTTGTACACCAGATGTGCACCGCGCTGTACTTACCTACGGTTTGGTAAAAATGATACGTGGTATCAGCGTCTCCAGGTATTGGAAGGGGATTGTTGGTGGTGCCCTCAGAGGGAATTGAACCCCCATCGTATCCTTAGGACGGATCCGCTCTATCCGTTGAGCTATAAGGGCATGTAGTCACTCGTGTTTGAGAGTGTAGCAGATTTATTTAGCTGTGAATAGGGGAGTTGTTTGCAGGTTTTTCTCTGTGCATCAGAGATGCTGTACTAGTTAAATTAACTGTGGATGGTTTTTCTGAAGAGCTATTTTTAGTGCATAGACTGTGGATAAGTCACCTCTTTATGGTGATAAGTACGGACTAAAGTGGATAGATACGTTTCACGTGGAACATTTTTTGCGTTGTTTGGTCGTTATCTGAACTTTAATGATCAGTAGTCTGTTTCACGTGGAACAATCATGTGAGGAGAATGTTTTCAAAAAGAGCAAATCTAAAATTATAACTGTCACCAGTCTGTAATTTGGAATATTTGAAGGCAGTATTTTTAAGGTTGTTTCACGTGGAACAACTTTTACAATCGAATAAAGAATAAATGATAGTTTTGCGACACTTAGAAAATGAAAACAGAGACATGAAGATTCTGTGGGATGTTCACATTTAAGAAGCCAACCGCCGTTTTTCGTTGCGGCACATAGAGCCGTATCGTTAAGAATGAGGTGTGTTTAGCCAACAGTTTCGCTGCGGCAAAATGCCGTTAAGGTCCATCATTGTTGCCGAAAAAGGTAATGTTGTGGCTGAGTATCGATCGGTACAAGCCGTTGTTTCATCACTAGTTACCCCCAGAAATCCACACATGTACACATTCCCTGTGGATAGAAAAACGCCTTTAATTATAGAGTTTTAAAATATGTGGATAAAGATGTGCATATCTATACCTACATGTGAACAACTTACTTAGTCAGTGTGATTTATTGTGGATGAGTTCCTGTTGATAAGCCATTTTTTAAAGAAATAAACATTTTTTTTTGCTAACTTTAGCCATATATTAGCTTGGACAAGAGTCTTAAAAAGTAGTACAATAGATGCATAAGGCAAGTTGTCTTTAGCCATCCATGCTTGGGCTTAAGATTCGCCGTTCGCTCATCGCGGTTTTTGTTGCTACTTCGCTCATACTTCCTATGAGTGAGTTTGCTTACGCTGAAACAATGAGCTCGACAAACTACAAGATACAGACCGACGTTATGAGCCAGGGTGGCGGTAATGCGAGTTCTGCCAGCTTTAAGGCCAACGATTCGGTCGGTGATCTCGCGACTGGACAAGATCTGACCAGTGCAAACTATAGGGCATGCTCAGGCTTTGAATGTTTTGGCTCCGCTCCCTATATCACTTTTTCGGTAAAGTCTGGCATCTCGGCGCCAGGCACTGACGGCATACCGGTTGCTCTCGGCACTTTGACCACTGGCGCCGTGGCCACGTCCAACGGATCCACCATCAACTCAATCTTTATCACCGCGGAAAGCAATGCCGGAAGCGGCGCCATTGTCACCGTCACTGACGTTAATAACGGTCTCAAACGCTCATCCACGGCAGACATCGTCGGTTCTTCTACGGCAAGTCTCGTGGCGGGCACGCCTGGCTACGGTGTTTGCGTGTTCTCGTCCACACAGGGCGGTACCAGCCCGACTACGTTCAATGCCGTCTCGCCATACGCCAGCACCTGCAACAAGACCACCGGGCATTTCGTTGGTCTCGTTTCGACTTCACCCAACAGCATTCTGGCTTCCACCGGTCAGCTGGTTGCGGGACAAGCCGAGATTTTGGTGAAGGCTGCCATTGGCGGGACGACCGCTGCGGGGTCGGATTATGCGGACACCCTGACGTTCATTGAAACAGGGACGTACTAGGTATGGGCCGCGACGGAGCGGCATAGTGCAGGAAAACAATGTCCACAAATGCGTAGACAAAAAAGTGCAGGCGCGAGGTCGCCCCATAGGGATAGAGAATCCCGAATGGATCGACCTCGCCCCTCCACAGCGGAGAGGTGAAAAAAGGTCGCAGTTTTTAGGCACGGAGGTCTTAGCCTTAATAGGCGCAGGCTCGTATGTGCAAGAAAACAAAAACCAAGTTGTTCCGGTTTTTCGTTGAGTTTACTACGACCGCAATGGTCGTTGGACTCGTCGGCCGGGCTCTTACCTATAGATAGGTTTGGCGACGTATATCAGCGTCGACGCGGCGATGCTTTGCATGGCTTGCCCCCGCACCTCTTCACACGTCACACGCGAGTTATGTTCGGGGTCAGATCCCGGAGATAATGCGTGGGAAGAGGCGCGGGGGCAATGCTCCGCGGTTTATTTGGCTGGCCTATTAAGGGCTTGGCCTCTAAAGGTCGACAGTTAAAGAAGCTTGCCAGCTCTAGATGCCTCGTACAGACATCGATCATCCATTGCTCGAGAGTGGATAATCGTTCAGACGTCATGGCTCCTTACGGTCGCCGTGGCAAAAGCTGTAACGGGCGCTTCGGGGCTAGGTTAGCGAAAGGGTCAATTACATGCGGAATAAGTACATGAAAATTGTTGCCAGAATAACGGCAGTCGCAACCGTGCTTGCCATGTTTGCGACGGTTCAGCCGGCTGTTGCCGCAGGAAGCGCAACTGCAATGAAAGACACCATGACTCGCGAGATGATTTCCGTGGCAAGCGTAACGCACGTTGTCACGATGACTCTTCCCAGCGCGCAGACGGGTACCCTCGACATTACGTACACTGGCGCCGGTACGTTTGCGAGCTTTGCATTTGTCTCGTCAACTTGCGGAACGGGTACTTCTGTCAACAATACGACCGCAAGCAATATCGTTCACCTGACTCTGTCCGCGTGCACGACACCGCTTACCGTCACCTTCACGGGTACGAATCCGGGAACTGCTGGTGCGTATGTAGCCACCTTGTCCGGAACCGCGGGTCTCGCCGGTACGTATGGCGTGCCGATTGTCACCAATGACCAGATTTCAGTGACTGCCTCGGTCAGCCCGTCAATCACTTTTGATGTCGGTGCGGACGCAGTCGCTTGCAGCAGCGCATGGGCATCGACTGTTTACACGGTTGCCCTCGGCACGTTGACGGTCGGTGCGGTTAATCGTTCGGACACGAGCTCCGTGCAGCACATCTGCACGAAAGTCTCGACCAACTCCACTTCCGGCGTTGCCGTGACCGTGCTGAGCCTGAATGGCGCTTCCGGTCTCGTTTCGACCTCGACGCCAGCGCATACCATCCCGTCTCTCTCGGCCACGATGGGCGCGGGCGTGGCTGGTTACGGTCTCTGCTCCATGGTGGGCACCACTAGCGGCATGGCCGTCACCACCCCGGTTGGCGTGACGCCGGCCAACGGCGTATTCAGCGTCACCGGCTGCGGTGGCGCAACTCCGGTCATCGTCGCCTTCACCGGCTCGGCGCAGTCTGCTTGGACCACGAGTGGTCCGACCAGCAACGCATACGCGCAGTTCGACGTCAGTGCCGCCATCTCCGGCACGACTGCAGCGCACTCGGATTACGCGGACACGCTTACGTGGGTTGCCACGGGCACGTTCTAGCAGGGCTCGTCTCTGGGATCTGTGATCCTCCTCGTTCCTGAACGAGGAGGACGCTCTCGCGGTGATGAGTCATAAATGAACAAATATATGAAGAAGCACTTCTCTTCAATCCTTGCGGTGATTGCGTTGGCTTTTGGCTTTGTTGCCGTACCGTCTGCCGGCGTGCATGCCATGACCATTTCACCGCCGACTTTTGATTATTCGCTGAACCCCGGCGACACGGTGCTTGACGTCATCAAGGTCTACAACGAAGGACAGAACGCAATAACGCTCTATCCGCTCGTCAGAAATTTTACCTTCAGGAAGGATGACGAACAGGGGACGCCGGAATTTCTGCCAGCGACGGATGATAACGGCGGCAGCGGCCTGGCCAAATGGATGACCGTCGACCAAAAGCCGTTTGTCATTCAGCCGCAGGAACGCGTCAACGTTTCCTTTGCCATCAACATCCCGAAGGATCAGGCCCAGCCGGGCGGGCACTATGGCGCGATTCTTTTTTCTACGCAGCCGCCCAGCTCAAACGGTAGCGATATCGGACTTGTCCAGCAGACCGGTTCGTTGATGCTCGTTCGCGTTTCTGGAGACGTTAAGGAAGACGGCCGGCTGATTGAAGTCGGCTTTGCCGACAAGCAGCTCTGGTATAACTCCCGGCCGATCGACATGTTCGCCCGTTTTGAAAACGACGGAAATACGCATCTGCGTCCGGTCGGCAACTTATTCATTACCAGCTGGTATGGACGGCAAGTTGCCTCGATCGAAATCAACAAGGAGTATCGCGGCGTTCTTCCCCTGAGTATTCGCAAGTTCTCCTTTGGCTGGGAAGGCAGCGTCATTCCCGACCCAAAGGCCAGCTTCCTTAACCAGCTCAAGACAGAGGTCAGCAACTTTGCCATCGGCAAGTATAAGGCCGAGCTCGTTCTCACTTACGGTCATGACAACAAGATGGTGGCCGACGTGCGCACGTTCACGGTTTGGCCTTGGCGGTTGATGATTGTTACGGCTGTCGCCCTGTTCCTGTTGATTCTCCTGCTCACTTTGGTGATGAGGGCGTATAACAAGGCGGTTATTCGCGGGTATGAAAAAATGATGGCTACGACGGCCAACAAGAAGCAAGAAAAAAAGTAAGGGACTGCGGGCAGACAGGGTGCGGATGCGGAAACGGTTCGCCTCTGCTCTCCACGAACGCCTCTCTTGATCAAGCGAGGCGGCCGCGGGGAACGTCGGGACAACAACATGAAAAAGAAGAAGCAAAAGAAGGCGCGTAAAACTGGAAATGGCCTCCGGCGCATGAATGCGTGGATGGGGCTGTTTCTGTTTTTGATTGTGGCGGCGACGGCGGCGACAGCTCGCCTTTATGCGGCACAGATTACGAATCGCACGGACCACACGTCCGACCAGACCCTGTCTGCGCCGGCCAATCACACCATTGCCTTTAACTTGTCAGGGGGAAACACGTTCGCGACCGGCGAGCAGGTTGCCGTCGCCTTTCCGTCAGTAAGCGCCTTCACCACGAGCGGGACGTGGGCTACGGCGGATTTTACTTTTAATGATGGGACGGTCCGTGCCATCGCCGGAGTAAATGAGGGTCCCGGCGTTTCTACCGTCGTCTGCCTCGACGGAGCGAACAACCTCGGAATCGCCATTGATACGACGGGTTTAGTGTTTCGGGCGATTCCCTGCGGCGCTTCTTTTGCCGCCAGCGCTCCAGGCGCTTACATCAGCTTTAACATACAAGGTACTGCGCCTAACGGGTTGCTGCTCAATCCGGCGGCAGCCGGGTCGTATTCCATTAGGATTCTTAACGGCGCGGGAGACTGTCAGCTTTCCAGCGACATTTGCGATATCGGGGTGGCGATGATCAGCAGCAATGTCACCGTCACGGCTTCGGTGAACGCGACGATCCCTTCGGGCGGTGGTGGCGGTGGAGGCGCGCCAGATACGACGCCGCCGGTAATCTCCAACATTCACACTCAAAACCCGACAACGACGAGTATTGACGTGTGTTGGGACACCAACGAAGTGGCTGACTCTACGGTGAACTATGGCGCCACAAATACGTATGGCAGCCAACAGGTGGTCGGTTCTTACGTTGCCACGCGCTGCATCACGCTCAACTCGTTGACCCAGGGCAC
This sequence comes from bacterium, assembly GCA_023246195.1. Classification (GTDB taxonomy): domain Bacteria; phylum Patescibacteriota; class Patescibacteriia; order SG8-24; family SG8-24; genus JAHFIW01. Next base: position 8,318 of record JAHFIW010000023.1, on the reverse strand, counting down.
CACCTATCATTACCAGGTCTGCTCCAAGGATCCTTCAAATAATCTGGCATGCTCGACTGATCAGACTTTCTTGTTTGCGGACACTACTCCGCCGGTAATTTCTGGCGTGAGCGTGACGGCCATCTCATGTACCAATGCCACCGTCGGCTGGACAACAGACAAGTTGTCGACGAGCTACGTGGACTACGGCACGCCCGTCGGACCGCCATACGGTTCCACCACCGGGTCTGCGACGTTGGTAACCTCGCATACGGTGACTGTCACGGGACTTATCGCGGGAACGACTTATCATTACCGTGCGCGTTCAGGCGACGCGTCGGCCAATGAGAGCTTTACCGGCGACCAGTCGTTTATCACGCAGACGGGCTGCGTGCCCGACGTGACGCCGCCGGTCATCAGCAATATCCTGGTGACGCTGATTACCAGCAGTTCGGCGCACGTTTGCTGGGACACCAACGAGCTGGCCGACGGGAAGCTCGACTACGGCATGACCGTCGCTTATGGCCAGACCCAGAACGACAGCACGTTCAACATGACGCGCTGCTTCGACCTGACCGGCTTGAATGCCAACAATACCTACCACTACAAGTTGACATCGAAGGACGCGTCTTCCAACTCGGCAAGCACTGCCGACCTGACCTTCATGACCTTGGCGGGCCTGCCGGGGACGTGCAACGTTGACTGCTCGGCCACCGTCATCAATCCGTACATCATCAATCCGGACGGCACGGTGCACAAGGCGGGCACCGCTTGGGTGCATGTCACCAACTTGTCGCCGGGGATTGACCGTTACAATTTTGAGGACCAGAGCATTACGCCCGGGGATCCGTCCGCCGATTGGAATGACGTCATCGTCACGGTTGATCACCGTGATTGCACTGCCACGACGTTCACGGCAATGCCGACGATCGCCGTGTTGTCGCACGTCATCCGCGCGGAAATCTTTTATCACGGCATACTCCATGAAGACGTGATGTTGTGGCCGGATTCGCATACCGCCCCTTCCAATCCGTTGACGATGAACTTCGGCCACGACGTCAATATCTGCAACGGTCAGCCGCCGAACATCACCAACGTGCGGGCGCTCAACGTCACCCAGACCTCGGCGCTCATCTCGTGGGACACGCTCGGCACGCTTACCGATTCCACCGTGGACTACGGTCTTTCGCTGGCTTATGGCTTAACAAAGAATGTCGTCGAGGCAGTGACCAATCATACGGTATCGCTGGCGGCCCTTACCAAGGGGACGTTGTACCACTACCGCGTGGAGTCGAAGGACAGCGGCAATCAGAACGTCATATCCGCGGACTTCACGTTTTCGACGCTGCCGGATACGACGCCGCCGGCGAACGTTTCTGGTCTGACTGCCACGCCCGGCGACGCCCGCGTGACGTTGAATTGGACGAATCCCACCGACCTCGACTTTGTCGGCGTGAAAGTGCTGCGCAAGACCACGGCATATCCGACCGGCCCCACCAACGGTACGCTGGTGTATCAGGGCAACGCCAAGACGTTCGCCGATCTTGGGGTGACCAATGGCGTGACGTACTATTACGCGGTGTTCGCGTATGACGACGTCCCCAACTACTCATCCGGCGCGGTAGTCAATGCGACCCCCGCCGGCCTGCCGGACACGACTCCTCCCGGTCTCGTCACTGGGCTGACGGCTACTCCGGGCGATGCGCGCGTGCAGCTCAATTGGACGAATCCAGGCGATGTCGATTTCGTCGGCGTTAAGATGTTGCGCAAGGTCGGTTCATATCCCGCCAACTCAACCGACGGGACGCTGGCGTATCAGGGCAATCTGAACAATTATCTGGATACCGGCGTCAGTAACGGAACGCACTACTTTTACTCGATTTTCACGTACGATGCGGTACCGAATTATTCCGCAGGCGCGCAAGTTGAGGCTACTCCGAGCGCGGTAGACATCACTCCTCCCGGGCCAGTGACGAATTTTTCGGCAACTGCCGGCGACTCGCAGGTAGCTCTTTCCTGGACGAATCCCGGCGATGCGGATTGGGCCGGTACGCGCGTGGTACGTACCGTCGGACATGGTCCGGCAAGTCAGAATGACGGCGTTATCGTGTGGGACGGCGTAGGCAGCTACAAGATGGATAACGGCGTAGTGAACGGCACCAAATACTATTATGGCGCATTCTCTTACGACGCTTCCTTGAATTACGCGGCCGGCGCTTTTGCCGATGCCACGCCGAACGCTTCGCTTCCGCCGCTGCACGGACCGGCATGCAGTGACAGCGACGGCGGCAAGAATTACTTCATGCAGGGCCGCGTCACCTTCGGCGCCAACGAGACCTCCGATGATTTCTGCGTCGACGCGACCACGCTGATGGAACAGTATTGCGACAGCAACAACGTGCATCAGAGCGAAAGCCATGATTGCGGCGGAGGCTTTAAGTGCACGGCTGGCAAGTGCGAACCGTCAAACACGCCACCTTCTACCGAAATTTGCGGAAACGGCACGTGCGCAGGAAACGAGAATTCCGTGAATTGTCCCGCTGACTGTCCAGTGGTTCCGCCGGTGCCCCCGATCGTCATTCCCCCGCCTACCGTATCCGCGGAGGCAAAGACGCAGCCAAGCGATCTGCGTTTTTACGCGACTGCGGGAAAAATTCAGTTGCGCCTCGAGAATGATAACGTCTTGAATTTTTACGGCTCCTCGGTCTTCACCGTGATGATTCCTGATCCGGCAATTCATAAACCTATTGCCACGGCGTTCGTAAACTTCAACGGCGCGGGGTACGTCATGAAACAGACCGCCAGCTATGAGGCGACGGTCGTCACTCCGGCGCAGGTCGGCGATTACCCTCTCGACGTAGTGATCAATTATCAGGATGGCACCAAGGATAGCGTGCACGTCGCCGTTCACCTGAGTTCGCGCCCGCGCGTATACGAAGACGTTTCTGGCAAGCCGTCGATTGCGGGCGCGCGCGTGACGTTGCTTTCGGATCACGGCGGCGGAAACTTCGGCTTGTGGGACGGTAAGAATTTCGGTGAAGAAAACCCCCAAGTTACCGATAAAAACGGGCGTTTTGGATTCATCCTGCCCGCCGGTTCGTATCAGCTTGTCGTGGAAAAAGACGGTTACCTGACGAATACGACGTTGGCGTTTCCGATCACTACGGAGAACGCGGTACTGACGGACGTCCCGCTGATCAAGCTGCCTCCAAAGAATGACGTGGCGGCAAACGTCAATTTTGCCGCAAAGGTCGCTGCGGCCACGGTAAAGGAAGTTATCGGCAACGCGTACGTAAAACAAAATGCGCAAAATATTGCCGCGCCTGCCGCGACCATCGCGACCGTGGCGAACGTCGCTGCCGCAGGAGCGGCGACCGCAACGGTAATTCCGTACCTGCTGTACTTGTGGAGCCTCCTGGCGCATCCGTTCATGCTCATCGCACGGCGCAAGCGAAAGCAGTGGGGCGTGATATACAACTCGTTGTCGAAGCTCCCGATTGATTTGGCAATCGTCCGTCTGCTCGATGCGCAGACCGGTCGGATTATTCGCTCGTCCGTAACTGACAAGGAGGGCCGCTATTTCTTCATCGTGCAGCCCGGTTCTTACAAGATGGTTGCCGTAAAGGCCGGCCTGGTGTTTCCCTCAGACCTGTTGCATGGGCTGAAGGAAGATGCCAAGTATGCGGACTTGTATCATGGCGAAGTAATCGTCGTTCGCAAGGAGACGACGATTACCGCAAACATCCCGCTTGATCCGATCGGCGCGGAAAAGACTCCACGCAAGATCGTGCTTGAGGGAATCGGTCGGCGTTTCCAGAAGAGCCTCGGTATTATCACCGTCTTGGCAATGGGCGCGGCAACGGTCATTACGCCGACGGCGACGATGTTCGCGATGCTTTCGGCAAACGTCGTGATGTATGTCATCTTCCGACGACTTGCCGTGACCCGCAAGCCGAAGAATTGGGGCATCGTGTATGACGAAAAAACCAAACAGCCGCTGCCAAACGTGGTTACTCGCATCTTCGAGACGCGTTTCAACAAGTTGCTTGAAACGCAGGTGACTGACGCTCGCGGACGCTATGCGTTCTTGGTGGGACAAAACGCGTACTATGTGACGTTCGACAAGCCTGGTTATGAGAAGCAGCAAAAGGGCCCAGTGGCGCTGACTGACACCAAGAAGCAGGGTCTTCACGTGGTCGCCGTGGACGTGAAGTTGCAGCGAGCCGGTGGAGCCCCCACTGAGCCAAAGCCAGCGGTTGAGAGTACTGGCGGGCCTAGCGCCGCAGCAGGGCTCGTAGCGGGCCATGGTCCCGAAGCAGTTCCTCCGTCTGGCTTTGCCTTGCGGACTGCGGTGAAGCCATTAGCTTCGACCGGGGCAGCAGATGTTCCTGCGTCATCAACGACCAGCTCAAGTTCTGTGCCTGTCGAGTCCTATGAAGCTAAAATGCTCGCACGCCTAAAGAAAATGTCATCGCCTCAATCTGCGGTGTCAAAGGGTCAAGGGGAGACTGTCGTAGACAAACAGGGAAGTGCTACGCATGACGCCTCTCTGGAGACACCGGCAGAGTTGTTGATGGATCTTCGAAATGAGGCTAACGGCTCACAGAATGGGCGGCTTTTGCCTGACGCTGAGCACACGCCTCCGGAGGAACCCAAGTAAGTACCTTTCACGAGGTGGTCGTAGGCTCAATGCGCCTCCAAATTTATGGTTTGGAGGCGCATTTTTAGATACTTGTTTTTGTGCATAAGTTTATAAGTTATACACAGAGAAAATATGACAAGTTACCGAAATTATTTTTTTGCTGTGGATAAATAAAAAAATATCCACACCCATATCAATTTATAGCTTAACCTAGCGATAAAATAAGGCATTAAAAGTGCCATTTTTCCATTGAGGAGGGGGTCAAAAAATGGTAGATTTAATTAGGACTTAGAATTGGGCGAATTTTGTTCAATTTCTTTGTCGTGAGGTAAAAGGCTGTAAAAAAATGGCCAATTTTAGGCAAAACGACCGAGTGGGCCGTGTAAACAAACGCTTCATTGAGCAATTTTTTGCCAATGTAGTGTTGGTTATTTTTGCTATTATTTTGGTCTCGTTTGGTTCTGAGGCCCTCGCTTCCGGCCCCTCGTCAAACCGCATCCTCAACTACCAGATCCGCCTTACTGACGCCTCGAACATTCTTGTCCCGAATGGAACCAAGAACCTGAAGCTGACCCTGTACGATGCATCCTCCGCCGGCACCCAGCTGTACACCGCCTGCTCCTCGGACGGCACTCCGACCGGCGTCCCGGCCGCTGTCGTGACGACCTTCACCGGCGGCACCGCCACGGTGCTCATCGGAGACACGGGCGTCACCTGCGCCACCGGCACCGCCGTGGCCATCCCGTCGACCCTGTTCAACAGCGTTGCCATCTGGCTCGGCGTCACGGTCGAGGCCGATGCGGAGATGACCCCTCGTAAGCACGTCGTCGCCGCCGGTTATGCGCTCAACTCCGAGCGCCTGAACGACCTCTTGACCTCGAACGCCGGCGGCTCGAACGCCTATGTGCCGGTCACCGATGCCTCCGGGAACCTGACGCTTACTAAGAACGTCACCGTCGATACCAACTCGTTCTTCGTGGATGCCACGAGCCACCGCGTGGGCATCGGCACGGCGGCTCCTGGGGCACTGCTTTCGGTGGGTACCGGATCCGCGCTGACCGTGGACGCGTCCGGTAACGTCGTCACCTCCGGAACCATTGCTGGCAACGGCGGCACGCTCTCCACGACCGCGGCGACCTTCGGCCTCGTCAACACCGGTGCGACTACGGTCAACTTCGCTGGCGCCGCGACCACGCTCTCTATCGGCGCCGCGACCGGTACGATCACCATCGCTAACCCGACCGTCACGCTCTCGAACGCAACCGCGCTCAACATGAACGGCGTTAGCCCGAGCATCGCGACCTCCAGTACCGGCACCGCCAGCGTCTTCAACGCCAACGCCCTCACCGGCAACCTGTTCGGCGCGGCCACGACCGTCAACGTCGGCGGCGCCGCGCCGGCCGAGACCGTCAACATCGCGGGCGGCTCCGCTTCCACCGGCTGCACGGTCGACGCGAGCGGCAACCTGGGCTGCTCCGGCACGGGCAGCTTCAGCGGCGCGTCCTCGGCCGGCAACCTGAACCCCTCCGCCGACAACACCTACGACCTCGGCACGGCGGCGCTCCGCTGGCGCAAGCTCGAGGTCGGCCCCGGGTCGGTCGAGCTCACCTCGACTACGGGCACGGCCGGCGCCGGGGCGAACTACACCCTCGGGTCGCTCGCGTTCTCGACGACGAACCTCAAGCTCGCCACCTCGGCCGTCGGCTCCGGCTCCGCCGGCACCCTGCAGCTGACCACGGGCGCGAACGTCGGGCTCAACGTCGACGGGAGCGGCAACGTCGGCATCGGCACCTCGACGCCGACCGCGATGCTGCAGGTCACGGAACCGACTGTCAGCACCGGTACCGTCGCGACGAACGGCACGACGACGCTCACCGGCACCGGCACGCAGTTCACGAACACTTTCAGGGTCGGCGATACCATCACCGTCACCGGTGAAACCGTTCGTACCATCGCCACCGTTGTCAGTGACACCTCGCTCACCGTGACCGTCGCCTTCTCCACCACCGCAAGCGGCCTCGCCTACACCCTCGTCGGAGGCGATCGCTTCGTCGTCAGGGGCAATGGAAGCGTTAGTATCGGGACGGCGACACCGGTCATTTATATAGGACATCCGATGGCATTGACAGTAAGCAACCCAAATGATGCCTATGCGGTCCTTGCATTGAAATCCGCAACGCCTCTTATCAAATGGGTTGGAACTTATAACGCTGGCGATGGTGCGGAATTATACCAAGATACAGCAGGAACTTTCACTTTGAATCCGAACAGCGGAGTAAGCGGTTTTAAGATTTATGCGGCAGGCGCGGCCCAGTTTACTCCTGGTACGGCGTTTGCCTCCTTCGGTCCAGTAAATCCATCGACATCCGCATTAGGCAAGGTCCATATCACGGGTACTGGCGCGACAAACGCGACCAATGCTTTGTATGTGGAAAATAGCGCAAGTACCAATTTGTTGACCGTGAGAAATGACGGCAACGTCGGCATCGGGACGGCGAGTCCAGGTTACGCTCTGGATGTTGCCGGAACAATTGGCGTTGGGCATGACAGCGCTGGCTATGACAGCACGATATATCACTCGTCATCGTCGCCGTACAGAGCACTGACCTTAAAATCGCTCGGTGGTGCAGGAGGATGGGCAGGAAGGATAAATTTCGATACTAACTACAATGGCGGCAGCTCCTTCACTGGGATGACCGTTGCTGCGAATGGTGACGGGATAACGGCCAACGTCGGCATCGGCACCTCCACTCCCGCCCAAAAGCTGGACGTCTTCGACGGCCACATCCGCATGGACCAGGTCGTCGCCCCCGCCGCGCCGACGGTCGCCGTCGGGGCTGCCGGCGTGCTCACCGGCGCGTACTACTACAGCGTCAGCTTCGTCACGGCGCTCGGCGAGACGGAGTCTGGTGCGATTTCCGCCGTCGTCAATCCCGCGGCGCAGCAGGTCAGCCTGTCCGCCATTCCCGTATCGGCGGACAGCGCGGTGACCTCCAGGAGGATCTACCGGACTACGGCAGGAGGAGCGACGAACTTTACGTATTACGTCGCGACGATCGCCGACAACGTCACGACGACCTACACCGACAACCTCGCCGACGTCTCCCTCGGGGTCAGCGAACCGCAGGTCAACACCACCGGCGGCATCCTCTTCAACGGCACAGTCCGCGCGATGGTCGCCGACAACGCCACGACGTCGCTCGGGCTGAACGCGCTGCGCGTGAATACGGGTCTTAGCAACAGTGCGGTTGGGTTTAACGCCCTTCGTTCCAACACCACCGGCTACGACAACAGTGCATTTGGTCACAGCGCGCTTTATTCCAACACGACTGGCTACTACAATACTGCGTCGGGACTGTACGCGCTTTACAACAACACCACTGGCTACTACAACAACGCGATGGGGGTGAATGCGCTTTACAACAACACCACCGGCTACGCCAACAACGCGATGGGTAACGAAGCCCTTCGGTTAAACACGAGCGGCACCTACAATACCGCGACGGGCCTTCAGGCGCTCTACTCCAACTCCACCGGCATCGATAACAGCGCGGTAGGGGCGAACTCCCTCTACGCCAACACCACCGGCCACGACAACACTGCGGTTGGATTTACGTCGCTCCGCTTCAACACCACCGGCTACGACAACACCGCGACGGGCGTGAACGCGCTCTACTCCAACACCACCGGCTACTAC
>JAHFIW010000022.1 GCA_023246195.1 bacterium | reverse complement strand
TGGTCGCGTTTGAGTGGCCGGCATCGACGGTGGTCGTGGATGCGGCGAAGGTCAAAACCTGAGATGAACGCAGGGCGGCCCTCTTTATGAGCGCCGTTTTTTCTTTGCCTAACATATGCGACGCGTGAGCGCTCCTGCTTCCAGAGTCGCTAGGTTGAGCCTCAATGAATGCGGCCTGACCACGCGGACCCTTTGGATAACTCGTGGACTGACCTCGGGCCTTGCGGATATTTTGGGTGGCGTGGTAAGTGGTGGCGGCTATGACTTCTGCTTTTAGACGGGCGGCCGCGTCACCTTCGAAAACCTTGCTGCTGACGACGGTCGCTTTCGTGGCGATGGTGCTGGTGCATTCCTGGGACGCGCGGCGGTGGGGTGCGCCGGCGGTTACTGGCGCGGTTGCCGCGGGGTTGCTCGTGACCGCGGTCATTTGCCGCTCCAGGCCGCGCGCGCGATTGTCGTTGTCGATTGCCGCGGCGATCTTCGCAGGTGCTGCGCGATTTGATGCGGCGATACCGATGAACAGTTCATCCAACGAGCCGCCACGAACGTTGGCCCCATATCAAGGCCGCCTGGCGCAAGAACCCAAAGTGACTTTGAAAGGCGCGACCGTCATGATGGATCGCGTTTTTGTTTTTATGGATGACGGCGCTGCGGGAAGCGCCGGCCAGCGCAAACCGATCGACGGCAGCTTCGCGCTGACGGTGTCGCTGCCTCCCCGCGCGCAGATCGGCGATACCCTGGCGTGGCACTGCCAAGTTTTTCCGCCGACGGCAAACGTCGGCGCCGTCGCGTCCTCGCGGTCGGTCGCTGGCGAGCCGTGGCGCTGCATTTCGCGCTCGCCGCCGCTCGTCGTCGCGCGCGGCAACACCGACTTCGTGATGAACGTGCTTGCACGCCTTAAGAACGGCATCCGTGACGTGACCCGTGCGCTCATTCCCGAACCGGACGCGTCTTTCATGCTCGGCTTGCTCATCGGCGATACCGGCGGCGTGTCAAAGGAGATCGTTGCGGACTTCCGTTCCACGGGCACGTCGCACGTGTTGGCCGTTTCCGGCTACAACGTTTCGCTGGTCGCCAATTTTGCCTATGCGTTTTTTGCCTTTTGCCTGATTCGTCGCCGGTCGGCATCCGTGGCGGTTGCGGCGTTCCTGACGTTCTTCGTGGCGCTCTCTGGTGCGGGCGCATCGGTGGTGCGCGCGGCGCTGATGGGCGGAACGTCCGTGGTGGCCGCGCTGGTGCAGCGTCGCAATGCCGGCTGGATCGCGTTGCTGCTCGCCGCAACGCTGATGCTGCTGCAAGATCCGCTCGTCATCATCACTGATGTCGGCTTTAGGCTGTCGTTTGCCGCGGTGATCGGCATGCGCGCCTTCGGCAAGCCGTTCGCGCATCTTTTCAGATGGTTGCCGGAGACCTTCGGTGTGCGGTCTGCCTGCGCCGAAACGTTATCCGCGACCGTCGCCACTTTGCCGATCGTGATGCACGACTTCGGCACGCTGCCAGTCGCGGCCTTGCCGGTGAACATGCTGGTCGTGCCGTTGGTCCCGTTCGCGACGGCTGTCGGCGCGACCGCATTGCTGTTCGGCGCGGCGTGGATGCCCCTGGGTATGCCGTTGGCCCTGGCCGCCACCGTATCCACCAAGGCCATGCGCTGGTTTGCCGCCACTGGCGCCGTCCTGGCTCCGGCTGCGCAGGTGCAGGCAACGGCATCGGAGTCGCTGGTGATGACGGCATTTTTGGTGCTGCTGTGGTTCGGACTTTCGCGATGGGAACTTTCAAAAAAGAGCGCGGAAACAAAGCCGCGCCTGACCCTCAACAAGCATGAAGCGTAACATTGTCCTCGTACTTCGCGTGCTGCTCGTCCTTGCCGCACTTGGGCTGGCGGTAAAACTCGTCTGGCCGGACCGACGTCTCGTCGCCACCGTGTTCGACGTCGGCCAGGGCGATTCCATCTTGGTGCAGTGCGGCACCCGGCAGATGTTGGTGGACGGCGGCCCGGACGCCACCGCGCTCGCGCGACTTGGCACGGCCATGCCATTCTTTGACCGGACTATCGAGAGCGTGGTGCTCACGCATCCGCACGCCGATCATTACGTCGGTCTCATCGGGGTGTTCGCGCATTATAAAGTGCTTCATTTTTATACCTCCGGCAGCGTCGCCGACGCGCCGGAATATCGCGCGCTGCTCGATGCCGTGCGCTTGTCCGGAGCTCGGACGCTCGTCGTGCGTCCCGGCGACCGCATTGATATCGGTGACTGCGGTCATGCCGATGCCTATTGGCCAGACCTTTCGCGCGCCAACTTCACCTTCAAGGATCCCAATGCCGAATCGGTCGTGTTGCGTCTTTCTCGCAACGACGCGGTCTCGCCGCAGGCGGCAATCATGATGATGGGCGACGCCACCGCAGAGGTCGAGCGCGCGCTGGTGGCAGAAAAAATCCCGCTTCAGGCTGATGTGCTCAAGGTGGGCCACCACGGAAGCCGCACCTCCACCACGCCGGAATTCCTCGATGCCGTTCATCCTAAAGAAGCCGTCATATCGGTCGGTAAGAAGAACGCGTTTGGACATCCTGCGCCGGCCACGCTGCTTCGCCTGAGTGCCTCCGGCGTGAAAGCCTATAGGACCGATCAGGACGGCAGCGTACGCGTGGTCATCGCCATGGACAGGGCCTACGTGGAATAAGGGTCGCACGCGGGTCATGAGCGGCGCCTGAAGGGACCTCTTGATACTTCGCGGTCTTGCCAGTATGCTTTCGGCCAAACGCTAATCCTTTTGGTCATCTACGCACACTCGTATGATTCAACGCACGCTCGTCCTCCTCAAGCCGGATGCGCTTGAGCGCGGCATTACCGGAGAGATCATCACGCGCTTTGAGCGCGTCGGCGCATCCATTGTCGGCATGAAGCTGCTCGTGTCCGAGAAGGACACTGCCAAACTGCATTACACCGACGACCTCGCCAAGCGCCGCGGCGAGAAGGTCCGCGAGCTGATGGTCGACATGATCACTTCCGGTCCGATCGTGGCTATCGCCTTAGAGGGCATCGAGATCGTCGAAGTGGTCCGCAAGATGGTCGGCGCCACCGAGCCGAAGTCGGCCGCGCCTGGCACCATCCGCGGCGACTACGCGCATGTCTCTTTCAAGTACGCCGACGCCAATAACATCGGCGTGTTCAACCTCATTCACGCTTCCGGTTCGGTCGAAGAAGCGCCAATCGAAGTTGCGGTCTGGTTCAGGCCCGAAGAGCTCGTCAGCCACAATCCGACGTACACCAAGTTCACCATCAAGAAGTAAAAATGAAAACGCGGCGCGAATTGCGTCGCGTTTTTCTATCCACAGATTTGCTCTTGCGAGTGTGTGGCATGGTGCTAGCATATTAATGCTTTGTCGTGAGCATAGTTCCTTGGTTGAGGATAACTTTCTTCCGCTTTGAGTAAGGGAGCAGGTGTCAGTGTTGGCGACCTCGAAATGTTTCGAGCCGCGAATTCTGGCACCTTTTCTTGTCTTTACGAGCCAGTCCGTGTTATAAAAACCCTATCAATCATCATATTGTTATGGCTCAAGATAAACGCAAACTCGGCATCCGCATTCTCGTCATCGCGGCAATGATTCTCGCGCTCGGCGCCTTCGTCGTCATTAAGATTCGCGGAGGTGAAGGCCCTGGGGACGACAGGGTTACGCCCGTCTCCGCGACGGACGATAAGGCCATTCTCGCGCAGTGTCTTACTGACAAGGGAGCGAAGATGTACGGCGCTTCATGGTGCCCTCATTGCGCGCAGCAAAAGAAGGACTTCGGCGCGGCCTTCAAGAGCGTCACCTACGTTGAGTGTGCCATTCCGGGAGACAACAGCCAGCAGACGCAGATCTGCAAGGACAACAACATCAAGGGTTATCCGACCTGGCGTTTTGCCGACGGTACTGAAAAGACCGGCGAGCAGACGCTCGAGGATCTCGCTTCGGCTGCAGGCTGCAAGTACGGCAGCGTGACCGGTGCGGCCCCCGCAGTACCGACGAACGTCAACGTCTCGGCAGGCGGTCCGTTGGCCAAGTAAGCCTTCACGAATGCCGATTGCTATGGCCATGGGAATGTCTCGGGAGCGCGTCAAGATCGTCGCGTTTCTTTTCAACGATACCGAAGCCGCACAGAGGATCGACGTCGATTCGTTTCTTCGCGCGTTCAAACTTTCGGAACAGCAGATGCGCTTCGTCAACGTGCACGACACGGCACCGTCGCTGTCGATGCTCGACGGAGTGAACGGCGTGGTCATCGGCGGTTCGCGCAAGTCGGTGTGGGAAGACATTCCCAATGGCGCCGCGCTGGCAGAGGTCATCAAGGCCGCGCGTGCAAAAAAGATTCCCATCATCGGCATTTGCTTCGGCGCGCAGTTTTTGGCGCACATCTTCGGTGGTAAGGTCGTGCGTGACGCGCAAAGGGAGGAACGCGGCACCTACGAAATCACCACCTCTGACGATTCGTTCACTGACCTGCTTTTCGCCGATGCGCCCTTCACCTTCATGGCGCAATGCGCGCATCACGATTGCATTACCGTTCCGCCTGCCGGTTCCGTGGTGCTGGCTTCGAGCGAACTGTGTCCGGTGCAGGCCTTCGCGATTTCCGGCGCGGACGTGTATGGCCTGCAGTTCCATCCCGAGCGCAACAAGACCGACTATGAACGCGGCCTGGCGCTTCGCGGGCAGCAGGATCCCTCACAGAAGCCCGCGACCGATGCCATCGCCGCCAAGCTGCAGGAGTCGCCCGAGGCCGAAGCCATCCTCGCAAGGTTCATCGATCGTATCGTTCTGCCCAGGTAGGGGAGCGTTGACGGACATCCACGAAGACATTTGAAGGTATCCCGAAAAAGGGGTACCTTTTAGGCAGGCCTCGCAGACGAAAAAGTTTTGGGACACTCTTTGTTTTAGAGGAATTCTCCCTTGGCGCCCGCCGCGGCGGACGTCAGCGAATTCCAGCGACTTATCGTCGGACGCGGAAGCTCGTCCTTGGGCGGTCCATCGGGGACCCACTCGAGGCCGAACCACGTGCCCGTCGCGCTCTCCGCACTGCGGAGGCAGGGTCCGACTGGAAAGAGCCAAAACTTGGACGTCATCGCGGGGCCTTTTCGTTTTCAAAAAGCCGAAGGCGGTTGACGTAAGCGCGAGTTTCGATTATCTTTTCCGTACTCCAAAAGAAAGGCATCGGGCCATAGTATAGTGGTAATACACGCCCTTGGGGTGGGCGAGTCTGGGGTTCGATTCCCCATGGCCCGACCAAAAAAGCGTCTCACGTATCGTGAGGCGCTTTTTTGATGATTGACAAGGGTCGCCGCGAAGACTCCCCGTGAGACGCCGCCGCGCGCCTTCGGTGATGCGCAAGACTCGATTTCGAAGCGGCGCGAAAAGCTTGCAAAAAAAGAACCGGTCAGATGACCGGCTGCGAATGCCCGACTAGGGGCGTTTGACGATGACCAGTTTCGGATAGCCGAAGGGCCAGATGTGGCGCTCGAGCGTCATCGGCTGTTCGCGCGTGACCGCGCAGGACAGCAAGCGCTCGGTCGGGAAGAAGTAAGCGTCTCCGTCGATGTCGATTCGCGCGACTAGGCTCATTGCGGCCAAATGTGACAGCCCGATGAGGAGTGACAGCGGCGGGCGACCGCTGCCGATGATCCAGGTGACCGCAGGCTCCTCGTCTTCCTCGTTGAAGAGCGGGGGCGGCTTCTTTGATCCGTGAAGCAGCAGGCGCCGGAATGGCCCGTAGCTCATGTATTCGTTGCGGAGCATCCGATACGGCACTCCATGCCATTGTCCGCCCCTCGCCGAGAGCCGGAGCAGCAGCTCGCCGATCCATTGGCTTTCGGCTTTGCCGGTGTGAATCCGCACCGGCTTTTCGAACTCCGAGGTCGGTCGTGCCGGCAGCGCGTCGCCGCTGAGCATCGCAGGGGGGATGCGTGAGCCGTCCACGAACTCCGTGAATCTGGACATGAGAGATACTCCTTTTGGCAAGGTCGATGTGACCGTACCGAAACAGAAGCTATCACGCACGAGTCCGAAGGTCAACGCATGAATACGAAAAAACCGCCCCGAGGGACGGTCTTCGTATTGCCGTTCTCCCGCATTTCTGCGAGAATCGGCTTACGCCTTTGCGGCAGCTTTTACGGCCTTGGCCTTGGGCGTGCGGGCGGCGATTTTGGCAGCCAGCGTCTTCTTCTGTGTCTTGAGGCAGCGGGTGCAGACGGTCATCTTGATTCCGCCGAGACGTCGCGTCTGAAGATTGGCGAACTGCTCGCGCTTGGTGGCGATGTTCGAGTGGCTGCGGGAGTTGGCGCGGTTTGAGCCACGCGTACAGAGGTCACAGATACGGGCCATAATGGGAGAATCGAAATATAAGTGGTCGGACTATAGCAGGGGCACTTGTCTTTGGCAAGTCCTAAGGCATAACTTCCGTCAAAACCACCTTACCGCATAAAAAATGACCATCGCACTCATCGTCATCCGCTATTTTGCCCTTATCATCTCGCTGGTCGTGCACGAATACATGCACGGCTTGATTGCCTATTGGCAGGGCGACGAGACCGCCCGGCGCGCGGGGAGACTCACGCTCAATCCGTTGGTGCACGTCGACATGGTCGGTACGGTGATTCTGCCGCTGGCGGCCATCGCCACGGGCATGCCGGTATTCGGTTGGGCCAAGCCCGTGCCGTTCAATCCGTACAATCTTCGTAATCAGAAGTGGGGAGCGACCATGGTCGGGTTGGCTGGGCCGATTTCCAACTTCGCCATGGCTGCGATTTTCCTGGAAGGACTTAGGGTTGCGCTCATCAACCTGAATCTTTCATCAGAAAACCTCTTGGTCATTTTCCTGCTTAATCTGGCCATTGTGAACATCGTCCTTGGCATCTTCAATCTCATTCCAGTTCCGCCGCTCGACGGTTCTAAACTCCTGGCCGCACTGCTGGATTCGCCGAAATACCGCAACTTCTTGATTACTCTCGAGACCAAGGGGCCGACCATTCTGATGATTGTCATTCTCTTCGATGCTTTCTCTCCCCACTCCTTTTTGGGAGGCATCTTCAGCGCGGTGATTTCAGGGGCCTTTGGACTTTTCGGTCTGGGTGGATTCTAGGTCTGAATATCGGGGTTGACGGGCGAAACGACGCATGATACTCTCGGCTCACGCAAATCGAGCAACCCTCGATGCCGTATTGAGTTGAATACGGTCTTGCCATGAGCTTAAATCGGGATCGTGGCTGATTCCGATGTCAGGCTCCAGCGGGTTTCGGCGTATCGTGTAGGATTTTTATTATTCAAAACGGCTTCTCAACACTTCACCCGTCATCAGGCTATGCCAACGATGAATCAACTTCTCCGCAAGGGTCGTACGACGGTCAAGGCCAAGTCCAAGACCCCGGCTCTCGAATTCACCCTCGACACGCTCCATCGCAGGCGGACGTTCCTTTCGAAGGGCATGCCCTTCAAGCGTGGCGTCTGCGTCAAGGTGACCACCATGACCCCTAAGAAACCGAACTCGGCTCTCCGCAAAATTGCCCGCGTCCGTCTTTCCAACGGCATGGAAGTGACCGCCTACATTCCCGGCGTCGGTCACAACCTTCAGGAGCACTCGATCGTGATGATTCGCGGTGGGCGCGTGAAGGACCTTCCTGGCGTGCGCTATCACATCGTGCGTGGCGTCTACGACTCCCAGGGCGTCGAAGGTCGCCGCCGCGGCCGCTCGCTCTACGGCCAGAAGAAGCCCAAAAAGTAATTGCACTGAACTTGATTGAAATATGCGCGGAAAACAAGCACCGAAGCGTGTCATCACGCCTGACCCGAAGTACAATAACGTCGTGCTCGCCAAGTTCATCAACTACGTCATGCGCGGCGGCAAGAAGGCCACCGCACAGAAGGTCGTTTATGATGCCTTCGCCATCATCACCGAAAAGACCAAGCAGGATCCGCTTGACGTCTTCGACAAGGCCATGAAGAACGTCCAGCCGACCGTTGAAGTGAAGTCCAAGCGCGTCGGTGGCGCCAACTACCAGATTCCGATCCAGGTTCGCGGTGAGCGCCGCATTGCCCTCGGATTCCGCTGGGTCATCGCCGCTGCAGACGCCAAAAAGGGACGCCCCATGGCCGAGAAGCTCGCGGCCGAACTCACTGCCGCCTCCAACAACGAAGGCGACGCCGTGAAGAAGAAGATGGATGTCCACCGCCAGGCCGATGCGAACCGCGCGTTTGCCCACTTCGCCCGCTAAAGTTTAAAAGCTGAAAGGATTAAAGTTGAAAGTTTCGGGCGCGGTGCTCGCGATTGAAAACTTTAAAACTTTCAGCTTTTTACTCTACACTTTACTATGGCCACTCAATATCCGTTGAACAAGTTCCGCAACATCGGCATCATCGCCCATATCGACGCCGGCAAGACCACGGTCTCCGAGCGCGTCTTGTTCTACACGGGCAAGAAGCACAAGATCGGCGAAGTGCACGAAGGCGAGGCTACCATGGACTGGATGGAACAGGAGCGCGAGCGCGGCATCACCATCACCGCCGCCGCCACCACCTGCTTCTGGAAGGATCACCAGATCAACCTGATCGATACTCCGGGACACATCGACTTTACCGTCGAAGTGAAGCGCTCGTTGCGCGTACTTGACGGCGCTTGCGTCATTTTTGACGGCGTGGCCGGCGTGGAACCGCAGTCCGAGACTAACTGGCACTACGCGGACGACTATAAGGTGCCGCGTCTCTGCTTCATCAACAAGCTCGACCGCACCGGTGCCGACTTTTACGCCGACGTGAAATCGATTCACGACCGCCTTACCAAGAATGCCTATCCGATTCAGCTGCCCATCGGCACCGAATCCGATTTCGTCGGCATCATCGACCTCCTCACCCGCAAGGCCGAGTTCTACATGGACGACATGGGCCAAAAGGTGGAAGAGCGCGAGATTCCCGAAGAGATGAAGGCCAAGGCTGAGGAGTACCGCGCCCGTCTGGTGGAAGCCATCGTCACCTCCGGTGCCGACGAGGCTGCCATGGAAAAGTTCCTCGGCGGCGAAGAAATCCCGGTTCCCGAACTCAAGAAGATGCTCCGCAAGGCGGTCATCGCCTTCGAGATCGTCCCGATCCTTTGCGGCTCAGCCCTCAAGAACAAGGGCGTGCAGTTCATGCTCGATGCCGTCGTGGACTATCTTCCTTCGCCGCTCGACGTGCCTCCGGTCAAGGCCAGCAACCCCGATAACTTCGACGAGAAGCTCGAGTGTCCGCCGAAGGACGAAGCGCCGTTCGTCGCGCTTGCCTTCAAGGTCGCTGCCGATCCGTTCGTGGGTAAGCTCTGCTTCTTCCGCGTCTACTCTGGCGTCCTCAAGTCCGGCTCCTACGTATTGAACACTACTTCCGGCGAGCGCGAGCGCATCGGCCGCATCGTGCGCCTGCATGCCAACTCCCGCGAGGAAGTCGACGAGATCAAGGCCGGTGACATCGCCGCCGCTGTCGGCCTCAAATCGACGTTCACCGGCGACACCCTCTGCGACGAGAACCGTCCGGTCATGCTTGAGCACATCAGCTTCCCCGAACCGGTCATCTCGCTCGCCGTCGAGCCGAAGACTAAGGCCGACCAGGAAAAGATGGGCGTCGCTCTTCAGAAGCTCGCCGAAGAAGACCCGACTTTCCGGGTCCGCACCGACGAAGACACCAACCAGCTCATCATTTCGGGCATGGGCGAACTGCACCTCGACATCATCGTCGACCGCATGCGCCGCGAGTACAAGGTTGAGGCCAATACCGGTAAGCCGCAGGTTGCCTACCGCGAAGCCATCACCAGGTCTGCCGAGGCCGAAGGCAAATACGTGAAGCAATCCGGCGGTCGCGGTCAGTACGGTCACTGCTGGTTGCGCGTCGAGCCGAACGAGTCCGGTAAGGGCTTCGAGTTCCTCGACGACACCAAGGGCGGCGTCATTCCGCGCGAGTTCATTCCTGCCATTCAGAAGGGCGTCAAGGAATCGCTCGACCGCGGCATTCAGGCCGGTTATCCGATTGTCGACGTGAAGGTTGCCGTTTTTGACGGTTCCTACCACGATGTCGACTCCAACGAAGTCGCCTTCAAGATCGCGGCTTCCATGGCGTTCAAGGATGCCTGTAAGAAGGCCGGTGCCGTGCTGCTCGAACCGATGATGAAAGTCGAAGTGCTCACTCCGGAGCAGTTCATGGGTGACGTCATCGGCGACTTGTCATCGAAACGCGGTGTCATCAAGGAGATGCGCGATCGCGCCTCGGTGAAGGTCATCGAGGCAACCGTGCCGCTCGCTGAGATGTTCGGCTACGCCACGCAGCTGCGTTCCATGTCTCAGGGCCGCGCCTCCTACTCGATGGAATTCGGTTCCTACGAGCAGGTTCCTCCAAACGTTGCCGCTACGGTCATCGAAGGCCGCGCAAAGGCCCCGACCCGCGCGTAATCATCAGCGATAAAAAGAGCGGCCTCCTCCGATGCCCTTGCGGCGAAGGGGAGGCCGCTTTTTGGTAGGCTGCAAATTCGGCCATTTTTGACGGACGGTCATGTTAAAGCTAGGCTGCGTTGTCGTCATTCAAGTTGCGGAAACCGACAAGCCTTCGAAAGGGGATCGGAAAGTAATGAATGCGCGTCAGACCTTTGTCATTATCGGCTTGCAAAAGTTGGCCATTGCCAAGGAGGCCCTGGAACAGTTCGAGCTGGCGTGGCAGGAAAGAAACGGCATCAGGCTGAAGTCGATGTTCGTCGCCGGCGCCATACGGCAGTCCCTGCTGAGGGTGAAACGGGACGTGTTTCTCGAGGCTCGACGAAACGCCTGCCGCGACGCTCGTCATTCGCGACGGACGTACCGTGACCCCAAGACCAACGTCACGTTCGACGTGGACGTTCGCCGCAGGACCATTACCGCCGTCGTCGTGGACGCCCTGACCAATCCGACGCTGCACAACGAAGCTGTCGGTTTCGTCCACGTAACTGACCACGCCGAAAAGCGTTTCGTGAAGCGTTACCTGAGTCATCTGAAGACGCGAACGCCTACGGGTTTCGACGCCCACGAGTTCTTGTGGGGGTCGTTCGGCAGGGCAGTGCCAACCAAGCCAAAGGACGCCGAAAGGCGATTGCTGGCAAACGAGGGTCGGCCGGTGCATTACTTTCTCGATGAGATTACCGGCTTACGCTACATCGTTTCGACGGAGAACCTGGCGCTCGTTACCGTGGAAATTCCCTACGAAAAGTGACCGTCTCGGCCGCGCATGATGCGCGGTTTTTTCTTTTGCCTGTCCGAAAAAAAGAATAGGAATCCGCTATCCGAGCCCGTTTGACGGGCTTTCCTTTTTGCATTAAGATGCGGCGGATACAAACCTCGCATTTATGAATCCAGAACTTATCACTCGCGTCGTCAGTCTCATCCAAAAAAACGGTGACAAGGTCGTTTTGGCTGATCCGACCACCGGCAAGGCCGTCGTGGTCATGGATCTTGAGGCTTACGAAAAGCTTTGCGCCGTTCAGTCGACGGCAGTCGCTCCTGTCGTGGTGCCAGTCGCCGCACCCGCCGTTGCGCCGGCGCCGTTCGTTCATGGGTCACCGACCTTTTCAGTCGCTCCTGTCAGGTCAGAAATGGTCGCAAAAATGCCAGTCATCGAAGTCAAAAAAATGACTGAATTTAGCGAAATTCCTCCAAAGAAGAAGTCTATCAAGGTGACTGCGGAAACCATGGGGGTCACGCATATCATGGCCGACTTGACACAGGAGGAACTCATCGATAAAATCAACCGCGACATCGGAGCCTGGAAAACCGCTCAAGATCGTCGACGTACCGATGAACTCAAGTCTGTGGCCAAGGAGGTGCCGCAATTTGAGGCCGTAAGTGCGCTCGAGGAAGAGGAGCGTTTTTACCTGGAACCGATAGAATAGGGTGGGGGACTTGCCAACTAAATCGGTTTAGGTATATACTCCGCTGTACTTACGCAACAAACACGTTTCGACCTTATAATAACTCATCAGACACTTGGACCGTTCTTTAATCCGGCCTGTGTCGCGCAATCACGCCAACATCCATATGGCAGAAGCGAAAAAGTTCGAGCGCAATAAGCCCCACGTCAACATCGGCACCATCGGCCACGTTGACCACGGAAAGACGACCCTGACGGCCGCTATTCTTGCTGTCATGAAGGGCGCCGGTAACGTTGCTCAGGACAAGAAGATTGAGGACCTCGACAAGGCTCCGGAGTCCAAGTCCCGCGGCATCACCATCGCCACGGCGCACACCGAGTATGAGTCGAAGCTGCGCCACTACGCGCACGTTGACTGCCCTGGCCACGCCGACTACGTCAAGAACATGATCACGGGTGCCGCCCAGATGGACGGCGCAATCCTCGTGGTTGCCGCCACCGACGGTCCGATGCCGCAGACCCGCGAGCACATTCTTCTCGCCAGCCAGGTCGGCGTGAAGTCCATCGTCGTTTTCCTGAACAAGTGCGACATGGTCGAAGACAAGGAACTCATTGACCTCGTCGAAGAGGAAATTCGCGAGCTTCTCACCAAGTACAAGTTCGACGGCGCCAACACCCCCATCATCCGCGGTTCGGCCCTCAAGGCCCTCAACAACCCGATTGGTGATGATGCCAAGCCGGTCTTGGACCTTATCGACGCCTGCGACACTTGGATTCCGGAACCGGTCCGCGAGACCGACAAGCCGTTCCTCATGCCTGTTGAAGACGTGTTCTCGATCGAAGGTCGCGGCACCGTCGTCACCGGCCGCATCGAACGCGGTCAGATCAAGATCAACGAAGAAGTCGAAATCGTCGGTCTCGGCGACACCCGCAAGACGGTCGTCACCGGCATCGAAATGTTCAACAAGCA
Organism: bacterium; assembly: GCA_023246195.1. Taxonomy (GTDB): domain Bacteria; phylum Patescibacteriota; class Patescibacteriia; order SG8-24; family SG8-24; genus JAHFIW01. The sequence goes on along the minus strand of JAHFIW010000022.1, from coordinate 10,810 downwards.
GCTTGACTCCGGCCTCGCTGGAGACAACGCCGGTTTGCTTCTCCGCGGCACCAAGAAGGACGAAATTGAGCGCGGCATGGTCCTCGCCAAGATCGGTTCCATCACCCCGCACACCGAGTTCACTGCCCAGATGTACTGTCTGACCAAGGAAGAGGGCGGACGCCACAAGCCGTTCTTCAAGGGTTACAAGCCCCAGTTCTACATCCGCACCACTGACGTCACCGGTGAGGTGACCTTGCCCGAAGGCGTTGAAATGGTCATGCCTGGCGACACGGTCAACATCACCGTCAAGCTCATCACTCCGGTCGCGCTGGAAGAGAAGATGCGCTTCGCCATTCGTGAAGGTGGCCGCACTGTCGGCGCCGGAACGGTCGTCTCGATCCAAAAGTAATTTCAACCGATCTTTTAGCACCCTAACTCTCCACGACGATGGAAGCCACCAAAAAAGCCAAGCCTGAGGGCGAGGAGGCCAAGCAGCGCATCCGCATCCGTATCCGCGCGTACGACCACAAGATCATTGATCAGTCGACGCGTACGATCATCGAGACTGCGCAGCGCTCCGGGGCAACCGTTCGCGGCCCGGTTCCGCTCCCCACGGAGCGTACCCGTTACACCGTCAACAGCTCCACCTTCGTTCACAAGGACGCGCGCGACCAGTATGAAATGCGCGTGCACAAGCGCCTCGTCGACATCTACGATCCGACCGCGAAGACCATCGAGTCTCTCACGAACTTGAACCTTCCGGCGGGCGTAGACGTGGAGATCAAGATGTAAGATCGGCAACATTCGCTTCTCAATTCAAAAGGTATCCCGACCGGGGAACGTGGAGAAAGATCCTAACGCAGGATCTCCGCGTCTGACACGCGCTCACTCGGAGACGTTGCGGACGCGGAGATTCTCAGGAAAACCTCCGCTAGATTCCGCGGCACGGGTCAGGAGAACAACGTCCATCACAATCGCCACAACCTACAGCCTGGTTCCCGTGCGTAGAACGCGCATCGAAGCTGCACTTTCGCAGTTACGAAGCGATGCCATACGTGAAGGGCCTCCGTTTTACATGGGGGATTCGTTCGAAAGAAGACCTGACAGCAGAGTTTCGCATCTGTGCGAGATTGTGCCGTCCGGTCGTCAGACCGACGACAAAGGCTAGAAGTTCACCAGAACTTCTAGCTTTTCAATTAGCTAAATCGCTAACGCCTCCATGACCCCGAACGGCGGGTCCAATAGAGGAAAGCCTATGAAGTTCTTGCTCGCCACGAAGCTCGAAATGAGTCAGCGTTTTCGGGAAAACGGTAACGTTCTTCCGGTGACGTTGCTCTCAGTCGGTCCTTGCACCGTTACGCAGGTCCGCACCAAGGAAACGGACGGTTACGACGCCATTCAGGTCGGTTGCGGCATCGACGAGAAGCCCAACATGCCCAAGAAGGGTCACACCAAGGATCTCGGCACGGCTTTCAAAATGTACAAGGAATTCCGCCTCGAGGGCCCGTCCACCTACAAGGTCGGCGACGTCATCGACGCGACCCAGTTCATCCCCGGAGAGTTTGTCGACATCATGGGCATCTCCAAGGGCAAGGGCTTCCAGGGTGTCGTGAAGCGCCATCATTTCCGCGGCGGTCCCGCTTCGCACGGTCACAAGGACAACTTGCGCATGCCTGGTTCCATCGGTTCTGGCGGAATGCAGCGCGTGTTCAAGGGCCTTCGCATGGGCGGCCGCATGGGCGGCGATCAGGTCACGGTCAAGAATCTCGAAGTCGTCGAGGTTGATGCCGCCAAGGGCATTATCGCGGTGAAGGGTGCGGTTCCTGGCGCATACAGCACTGATCTCGTCATCACGGGCGGCTACGAAAAGAAACAGTCCTGGAGCTAACGCCCCACATATATGCCGAAAGTAAAATTGTACAACGTCGAAGGCAAGGCTGTCGGCGAGAAGGATCTTTCCGCTTCGATCTTCGGAGTGAAGGTCAATCCGACCCTCGTGCACGAAGTCATGGTCGGCCTGATGGCCAATGCTCGCCAGCCGCTCGCCCACACCAAGACCAAGGGCGAAGTTCGCGGTGGCGGTAAGAAGCCGTGGAAGCAGAAGGGCACCGGTCGCGCTCGCCAAGGCTCTATCCGCAGCCCGCAGTGGCCAGGCGGAGGTATCGTCTTCGGCCCGCGCTCGGAACGCGACTACTCCAAGAAGATCAATGCCAAGACCAAGCGCAAAGTGCTCTGCATGGTCCTCTCCGACAAGGTCTCCAGCGACAAGTTCATCCTCGTTGAGTCGCTCGAAGCCAAGAACGGAAAGACCAAAGAAGTCACCTCGATGCTCGGCAAGCTTCCCGCCAAGGGCAAGCTGATGCTCATCGGCGCCGGTAAGAACGAGATGCTTGCCCGGAGCACGCGGAACCTCAAGAAGGTCAACCTCGTGAACGTCGGCTCCGTGAACATCAACGACATCCTCCGCGCCGAGTACGTGGTCACCACTCCGGAAGCCACGGACAAGCTCGAGAAGATGTTCGCCACCACGGCTGCTCCGGAAGTCACGACTGCCAAGGCGCCCAAGGCGCCCAAGGCATCCAAGAAGGCCTAACGCGCACACCATATGGGAATCCTCGATAAGATGACCGGAAAGAAGGCCAAGGAAGCCAAGACCGCCAAGGGCGGCGCTGCGACCAGCGAAAAGAAGGCTTCCGTAAAGGCTGCAGACAAGGAGACCTCCGAGAAGAAGGACGTGGTCAAGGCCGAAGCGGCCCCGACCCGCGGCCCTCTCGCCCGCGAAAGCGGCGGTGACTCCTACCGCATCCTCGTCAAACCGCTCATGACCGAAAAGACGGCCATGCAGCAGATGAAGTCGAACCAGTACACCTTCGCGGTGTCTGCCGGCGCCACCAAGGTTGACGTCGCTCGCTCCATCCGCGACCTCTACGGCGTGAAGCCGACCAAGGTCCGCATGGTCAACGTGGAAGGTAAGGTTGTCCGCTACGGACGATCCTCCGGCCGCGAAAAGACCTTGCGCAAAGCCATCGTCACCCTCAAGCAGGGTGAGACCATCTCGCTCTAGTAGCACTAGTACCTGATTCCATCAGCCGCTGAAAAGCTTCGCCGAAAGTCGGCAGGCATCAAGAGCGGCGAATATTTATGCCAATCAAGATTTACCGACCAGTCACCAAGGGCCGCCGCATCTCCAGCGTCGACGCCTTCACTGACATCACGAAATTTGAACCGGAAAAGTCGCTGGTCTACGCCAAGAAGCGCGCCAGCGGCCGCAACGCCCAGGGTAAGATCACCGTTCGCCATCGTGGCGGCGGCGCTCACCGCTACGTCCGCATCGTGGACTTCAAGCAGGACAAGTACGACATCCCGGCGAAAGTCGCCGCGTTGGAGTATGACCCGGGTCGCGGCAGCCGCATCGCCCTCCTTTTCTACAAGGACGGTGAGAAGCGCTACATCATCGCTCCGACCGGCCTGGCCGTCGGCGACGAGGTCATCTCGTCCCGCAACCTGGTCGAAATCAAGCCTGGTAACCGCATGCCGCTTTCGCAGATTCCGGTCGGCGTGGCGGTCCACAACATCGAGCTTTCCCCCGGCACTGGCGGCATGGTCGCCCGTGGCGCAGGACTCGGTGCGCAGTACATGGCCCTCGAAGGCGATTTCGCTCAGCTCAAGCTGCCGTCCGGCGAAGTCCGCCGTTTTAGCAAGAACTGTCTGGCCACCATCGGCATGGTCGGTAACCCCGATCACCGCCTGGTCCGCTGGGGCAAGGCCGGTCGCACGCGCCATCGTGGTCGCAGGCCGGAAGTCCGCGGCAAGGTCATGAACCCGGTTGATCACCCGCATGGAGGCGGTGAAGGCAAGCACCCGATCGGTCTCAAACATCCGAAGACGCTTTGGGGCAAGCCCGCGCTCGGTGTGAAGACTCGGGACAAGAAGAAGACGTCCTGGAAACTCATCGTGAAACGCCGTAAGTAAACGCCTATGTCACGAAGCCTCAAAAAAGGACCGGTTATCGATGAAAAGTTGCTCAAGAAGATCTCAAAGCTCCGCGTCGGTGACAAAACCGTCGTGAAGACCTGGTCTCGCTGGGCGACCGTCACTCCGGAAATGATCGGATTCACCATCGGCGTGTACAACGGCAAGCTCCACATCCCCGTGGTCGTCGTTGAGAACATGATTGGTCACAAGCTCGGCGAGTTTTCGCCGACCAAGAAGTTCGTCAAGCACGGAGGTAAGATGCAGAAGGATCTCGAGGTCAAGCGCACGGAAGCCGAAGCCACTGCCGCCAAGGCCGTGCAGGCTCCCGCCGCCGCACCCAAGAAGAAATAACGCCTCCCTCTATGGAAGTACTCGCACACGCACGCCACATTCGCATCTCGCCGCGGAAAGTCCGCTTGGTCGTTGACCTCGTACGGGGCATGGACGTGGAAAAGGCCGCTGCTCAGCTCCGGTTCTACCGGAAGGATGCCGCTCGCCCCGTCCTCAAGCTCCTGATGTCAGCCATCGCGAATGCGGAACACAATTTCAAGATCGCCCCCGGAGGGCTCTTCATCTCGAAGGCCACGGTAGACGGCGGTCCGGTCCTGAAGCGCTGGCGCGCACGCGCCTTCGGTCGCGCTGCAGGCATCAAGAAGCGCAGCTGCCACATCACCATCGGTCTGAGCGAGCGTTCTGGCGCAGCGGCTCCCGCAGCCGTCGCCTCGGCGGTCGTCGCCAAGAAGGCTGATGCCAAGGAAGCGGCTTCCGCTGCCAAGTCCGTCGCCAAGAAGTCGACCGCCAAGAAGTCCGCAGCTTCGAAGTCAAAGTCTAAGACCGCCTAGTCTATGGGAAATAAAGTACATCCGAGAGTATTCCGTACGGGCGTCATCTACTCGTGGGAGTCCAAATGGATTTCCTCGAAGCGGGACCTTCCGAAGTTGCTTCGCGAGGACACCTTGATTCGCACCTTCCTTCAGAAGAAGCTGAAGGAAGCCTCGGTCGATCACATCGAGGTTGACCGCACGCCGCGCGCCGTTACCATCAACATCCACACTGCCAAGCCCGGTTTCATCATCGGTCGTGGCGGTACCGGAGTGGAGGACCTCAAGAAGGAACTCCGCACCCTCATCGGCAAGGGCAAGGCCAAGAGCAATGAAAAGCTCAACATGAACCTCAACATCGTCGAGGTCGTCAACCCTTCGTTGTCCGCCGCCATCATGCACCAGTCGATGGTTGCCGACACCGAGAAGCGCCTTCCTTTCCGCCGCATCCTCAAGACGCATCTTGAGCGCGCGCAGAAGGCCGGGGCCAAGGGCGTCAAGGTGCAGATGAAGGGCCGTCTCAACGGCGCGGAAATCGCGCGCGAAGAGAAGCTCTCCTGGGGCAGCGTTCCGCTCCACAACCTCCGCGCCGACATCGATTATGCTGACGGTTTCGCCCTCACCTTGTTCGGCACCATCGGCATCAAGGTCTGGATCTACCGCGGTGAAGTGTTCGGCAAGGAGCTTAAGTCGGCTGGCTCAGTTGCCGCCCCTAAGGCCATTCCGATCGTTCGTCCGGCAGCATCTGGCGCCCGTCCGATTTCCCGCCCGGCGGCAGCTCGCCCCGCGGCAAAGCCTGCGGCAGCCAAGCCCGCGGCTCCAAAGTCCTAATGCATTCTTCCTTGAACCACTATGTTGCTTCCCGCAAAAGTGAAATATCGGAAGATGCAGAAGGGTAACACCCCGGCCAGCCTTCGCGCAGCAACCACCAAGACCACGCTCGCCTTCGGCGAATACGGTCTCAAGGTCATGCAGGGCTGCTGGATCACTTCCCGTCAGATCGAAGCCACGCGCCGAGCAATGACCCGTTTCGTCAAGCGCGGCGGCAAGATCTGGATTCGCATTTTCCCCGACAAGCCAATGACCAACCACGGCAATGAGAGCGTCATGGGAGGCGGCAAGGGTGCCGTCGACCACTACGTCGCAGTCGTCCGCCCGGGCACCATCGTGTTCGAGATGGGCGGCGTCGACGAGAAGACTGCTCGCGAAGCGATGCGCCTGGCATCCTTCAAGCTTCCGTCCACCTGTCGTTTCATCAAGAAGTAAGCTCTCGCGAATATGAAGATCAGCGAATTGCGCGAAAAATCCGAAGTCGAGCTTGATCGCATGCTCGCGGAGAACCGCAACAAGATCCGCGACCTGCGCTTTAAGGTCGCTGCCCGCCAGCTGAACGATGTCCGCGAAATTCGCGAGGCTCGCAAGGCAGTCGCGCAGATCCTGACTCTTAAGCGTTCCAAACGGAAGGCGTAACCTAACCTAATTCGACTCTCTATGGCAGAAAAGACGCAAGCACAGCGGGTCTATCAGGGCGAGGTCGTCTCCGCAAAGATGAGCAAGACCGTCATCGTCCAGATCGATCGCACCAAAGTCAATCAAAAATACGGCAAGCAGTATCGCGCCTCCACCAAGTTTCACGTCCATGACGAGAAGGGGGAGTACAAGGTCGGCGATATCGTGCGATTCGTCGAATCGCGCCCGCTCTCGAAGACCAAGAAGTGGCGCGCCATCGGTAAGGTAACCCTCAAGTAGTATGGTTCAGCATCGTTCAATGATCGAGGTCGCGGACAACACGGGTGCCAAAAAGCTCCAGGTGATCCGCGTGCTCGGAGGCTATCAGAAGCATTACGGCGGCATCGGTGACATCGTTACCTGCGTCGTGAAGGTGGCTGTTCCGCACAGCACCGTCAAAAAGAGCCAGGTCGTCCATGCCGTGATGGTTCGTGTCCGCAAGGAAACGCGCCGCAAGGATGGCACTTATGTGCGCTTCGACGAGAACGCCGGCGTGATCGTCGACAAGAAAACCAAGGAACCCAAGGGAACCCGCATCTTCGGGCCTATCGCTCGCGAACTCCGCGCCGCCGGCTTCTCGAAGATCATCTCGCTGGCCCCCGAAGTGGTCTAACCGCCCTGTCCTATGCGTATCAAGAAAGGTGACAGCGTAAAAATGACGAAGGGCAAGGACCGCGGAAAGACCGGCAAGGTCATCCAGGTTTTCCCTGAACTCGACAAAATCGTGGTCGAAGGCATGAACGTCATGTCCAAGCACATGAAGACCCGTCGTACCGGCGAGAAGGGCCAAAAGCTCGAGTTCTCCGGTCCGGTCAACGCAGCCAACGTGCTGCTTATCTGCCCCAAGTGCGCCAAGCCGACTCGCGTCGGTGCCAAGGTGCTGGTCGACGGGAGCAGCAAGAGAAAGGTCCGCGCTTGCAAGAAGTGCAAGGAAGTCATCGAATAGCCCCTGCTTATGGAAAAGAAACACCGCTTGATGGAAAAATACGAGAAGATCGTCGCACCCGGCCTCATGGCCGAGTACCAGCTGAAGAACCGCATGGCGGTCCCCAAGCTGAAGAAGGTCGTTCTCAACGTCGGTCTCAAGCAGGGAGTGAAGGATCCCAAGTTCGTTGACCACGCGGAGAAGATTCTCACCAAGATCACCGGCCAGAAGCCGGTCAAGACTCTTGCCAAGAAGTCCATCTCCAACTTCAAGATTCGCCAGGGTCAGGTGGTTGGCATGATGGTCACCGTACGCGGTGCCCGCATGTACGACTTCATCGACAAGCTCGTCAACGTGACGCTGCCTCGCGTGCGCGACTTCCGCGGCATCTCGCCAAAGACGATCGACCAGCACGGCAACATGACCATGGGCTTCCGCGAGTTCGTCGCATTTCCGGAAGTTCACGCGGAAGACACCGACTACGCCCACGGCCTCGAGATCACCATCGTGACCTCGGCTAAGGAAAAGGCCAAGGGGCTTTCGCTCCTCCGCGCCGTCGGATTCCCGATTAACGAGAAATAGCGCTATGGCTACCGAAGCTCAAATCGCAAAATCCAACAGAAAGCCGAAGTTCTCCTCACGCATCGTGAGGCGCTGCTGGCGCTGCGGTCGCAACCACGGGTACATGCGCGATTTCGAATTGTGCAGGATCTGCTTTCGCGAACTCGCTCGCCGCGGCGAAATTCCCGGCGTGAGAAAGGCGTCTTGGTAACCGCACACCTCCTATGATTACCGACCCCATCTCCGACCTCCTCACCCGGATCCGCAACGCTGCCCTCGTCAAAAAGGGTGAGACGCGTGTTCCGCACTCCAATCTCAAACTGGCCATTGCCAAGATTCTCGCGCAGGAAGGCTACGTGTCTTCCGTCGAGAAGATCGGTACCGGCCACGGCGAAATTCGCATCGTGCTTAAGTATGATAACGGGCAGTCCGTCATCACCAGCGTGAAGCGCATTTCTACCCCCGGTCTCCGCCGCTACGCCAGCTACGGCGACTTGCCTCGCGTCCTCTCGGATCGCGGCATCGCCATCGTTTCGACCTCCCAGGGCGTCATGACGAACAAGGAGGCTCGTAAGCGCAAGCTCGGCGGAGAAGTGCTTTGTGAAGTTTTTTAATCAACCATCCCTATGTCCAGAGTCGGAAAAAAACCGCTGGCTATCCCTGCGGGTGTCGATGTCAAAGTCGATGCCAGCCTGGTGTCAGTGAAGGGTCCGAAAGGCCAGCTGTCGCTGGCGATCGACCCCCGAGTCATCGTCGCCGTCGAAGGCGGGGAACTGAACGTGTCCGTCAAGGATCCGGAGCATGTCAAACAGCGCGCGCTGTGGGGCCTCTACCGCCGCCTCATCGAAAACATGGTGGTCGGCGTCAGCAAGGGCTACGAGAAGAAGCTCGAAGTCAACGGCATCGGTTTCAAGGTCGCCCTCCAGGGCAAGACGCTGAAGCTCGACGTCGGATTCTCGCATGATGTCGACTACGTCGTCCCCGAAGGAGTTACTGCCGCTGTCGAGAAGAACGTCATCACGATCTCCGGCATCGACAAGCAGCTCGTCGGAGAAATCGCCGCTCAGATCCGTCGAATCAAGAAGCCTGAACCGTACAAGGGCAAAGGCATCAAGTATTCCGACGAAGTCATCCGTCGCAAGGCCGGCAAGGCCGCCAAGGCGGGTTCCGCAGCCTAACCCCTGACATGCTACTACTATGAGCAAAATGCAAATGGGATCGGCACGTCTGCGCAGGCAGCGGAGGGTCCGAGCGAAGGTCAAGGGTTCCGGTGAGCGCCCGCGTCTGTCGGTTTTCCGCAGCGCCACGCACATCTACGCCCAGATCATCGACGACACCACCGGCAAGACGATTGCCGCTGCGAGCGACATGTCCATCGACAAGAAGGAAAAGGACGCCATCCGCAAGGGACAGGAAGGCAGCGAGCGCAAGGCCAAAGTGGCACTGGCATTCGCCGTCGGACAGCAGGTCGCTGAGGCTGGCAAGAAGAAGGGCGTCGATGCGGTCGTTTTTGACCGCAACGGCTTTTCCTACACTGGCCGCGTTGCGGCGCTCGCCGATGGCGCGCGCTCTGCCGGCTTGAAATTCTAACCCCCACGACTATGGCTAGACCCGAAGGCGGCCGCGGCCGCGGGAAATTCGAAGACAAGGAGTTTGACCAGCGCATCCTCGAGCTCGCGCGCGTCACGCGCGTGACTAAGGGCGGCAAGCGCATGCGCTTTCGCGCGTGCGTCATCATCGGCGATCGCAAGGGGCGCGTCGGTTTCGGCCTCGCCAAGGGCCTCGACGTGCAGCAGTCGGTGCAGAAGGCGGCCACGCAGGCCAAGAAGCGCCTTATCACCGTCCCTCTCCAGAACGGCACGATTCCTCACGCCGTCCACTGCAAGTTCGCAGCGGCTTCCATCATCATCAAGCCGGCTCCGCAAGGTACCGGTATCAAGGCTGGTGGCGCCGTCCGCGTGGTGTTCGAGCTCGCCGGCATTCCGAATGCCGTCGCCAAGATTCTCGGATCCAACAACAAGATCAACAACACAAAAGCGACCATGAAGGCCCTCAAGCTTCTCAAGCCCGCCCTCGTCAAGAAGGCCAAGGCTGTCGAGGCTCCGGCAGTCGTGGCGGCCGCGTAACCTGTACTCTATGTCTCTCTCGCTTCACACGCTCAAGCCCGCCAAGGGTTCCAAGCGCTATCCCAAGCGTGTCGGTCGTGGCAACTCGACCGGCAAGGGCACGACGGCAGGCCGCGGTGGCAAGGGCCAGACCGCCCGCTCCGGCGGACGCAATCGCCTCAAGCTGCTCGGCATGCGCCATTTGATGCTCTCGACCCCTAAGCTTCGCGGTTTCAAGAGCCATCACCCTAAGCCAGCCACCTTCAACCTTGGCCAGCTTAACGCCGCCTTTCAGAGCGGCGAGATGGTCAGTCCCAAGACTCTCGCCAAGAAGCGCCTTGTCACCTCCGGCAACGCTCGCGTCAAGATTCTTGCCAGCGGTAACCTCAAGAAGAAGCTCTCCGTGTCAGGCTGCCAGATTTCTGAAGCTGCCAAGGAAAAGATCGTCGCCGCCGGTGGCGAAGTCCGCGCCTAACGAAGTGCATAGTCCACAGTGCGCAGTGCAAAAAACCGTATTTTACGGTTAACGGCAGGCGGGTTATACTGCCAACCGTTACTGTGCACTGACCACTGTTCACCCCGATTATGATGAAAGCCCTCCGCCAAATCTGGAAGTCCCCCGAACTGCGAAACAGCATCATGTTCGTCATTGCGATGTTGGTGGTGTTCCGCATCGCCTCGCACATTCCGGTGCCGGGCGTGAACGCAGAGAACCTCAAGGCGTTCTTCGCTTCGAGCCAGGTGCTCGGACTCGTCAACATCTTCTCCGGCGGCTCGTTGCGCAACTTCTCGGTCGTCGCGCTCGGTGTCGGCCCGTACATCACCGCGTCCATCATCTTCCAGCTGTTGGCGATGATCATTCCGCGTCTCGAGGAGATGCAAAAGGACGGTGAGGCCGGCCAGCAGAAGATTAACCAGTATACCCGCATCGC